>CALRTD020000122.1:0-9963 GCA_943371015.1 Synechococcus sp. UW140
TAAAACGTTTCCATTCAAAATAGTGAATGGATTCTGCTTTCCGGCAAAATTCGGCGCGGAGTTTTTCGTTGAGTTCAGGATATGTTTTTTGTTGAGTGCAGAAAAGATTGAGCAAACGCTCGGTAGTTTCAAGCTGTAAAAGTGAACAGCTTGAACGGATGCTGTTGCTGATACGTTCCGCTATAGCGGGAATCTGTTGCGTGTCCATTTGCTGAGGTTTTAATCACTATGAATACTGTAAATGCACAATCTGTGCCAATGTTTGAATGTGATGGATTGATACGTTTCAAAAAATGGGTAATTAATACCGACTAATAATTTACAACAAACGGAAGCCGTTGTCAAGATATTGTTTGTATCTGGCGGAAAGTGAGGTTGATTCGTTCATTGCAATGTGCAGAAGTGCGGGGCAAACTATGCTTCCAGTTTCGTTGTGTTTCGCCATGCATGAGCAGCAAACTTCCGTGACCGAGCAGCAAAGTATGTTTTTGCGAATCGTTTGTTTTGTGGCGCAGCAAAAATCGCCGGGGCTGTCCGAGGCTGATTGAAGCAATTACCGGATCAGGACCAAGTTCGGGCTCATCATCGCTGTGCCAGCCCATGCTGTCGGTACCGCTGCGGTAGCAATTGCAAAGCACACTGTTGAAACGGTAACCCGTTTCTGATTCCAATTGTTGCCGCAGAGCATGGAGCTCATTTGTCCACGGCAGCGGTTCATGTTTTAATCCGCTGTAGGTGTAAGCAGCTCCCGGATCACCGTACCAGGCCGTCAGACGCGGCTGCATGATCATCCGGCCAAACATACGAATGGGTTGTTGCTGCCAGTTCAGCGAAGCACGCAACTGTACAAAAAGTGCTGTTGCAGCTTCGGCAGCTATCCACTGCTCCTGATAATGCGCAGCAGCATCTCTAAGTATATGCAAAGGCCAGTCTCCAAACATTTTCACGTATTTTCACAACAGCTATGATAAAGAAATGTTTGCTGCTGCTGTGTTGCTTTTTTTTAGCAGCCTGTATGTTTGCCCAACCTGTGCGCAGCTTCGGCGGAGCAAAAGGGCCCGAACTAAGCTGGACACTGCTGCATCCGAAAGCCGGAAATATTGGCTGGAAATGCGCACAACGTGCCCGGTTTGTAACCGACTCACTTGAAAAAGCAGGTACTCTGCGCGATGGAAACGGCGGACAGCTGGACGCATTCAGACATGCTTACTGGATGGCGCTTATGGTTCAAAAAACATCGCCGGTGCGTGCCGAGCAGCTCGGACAGGCTCACGAAAAATCGAACTACAAGCAATTTCGACGCAGTAAAAACGAAGACGGAGCAGTGCCGGATTCAATGGCTTCTGTAATGGATTTGTTTAACAACAGCACCGGAATAGCCATCGGATTGGCTTGGAAAAATGATACATCTTCAAAAAAACAATCATTAATCAACAGAATAATTGCTGCACTAAAAACCGGTCAGCTTCGCATACTCAAAAAAGATTCAGCCGGAAATTTTCTTACCTGCGAAGGACATGTAATCACACTCAGTAATTATAAAAACAAATGGAGTATTCCGAAGTGCTTGGTCGAATCAACTAAGGTTGCATCATAACAAAACCAAAGGATAAAATCCGAACTGCTCTTAGAAGAGTAAGCAAAAAAACAACTATAATAACTATTGATTTTATTGAGATTCGTAATAAACAGTCATTTGCTGCCTTAGTTTGCTCATCGCATAATAAGTGTGTTTTGTATTGTTACTTTAGGTGTTCTGGGGTATATTTAGACTATGAGTATCCTAAAGCTTTTTTACAGATTTTGCCTCACTGCATTATCAGTAATAACTGGCAATGCAATTTTGCAGGCACAGGTAAGTGGATATGCATTTTCTGAAAGTGCCGGAACATATACCGCTATTTCAGGAACAATAATTCACGCTTCGGGGTGGAATGATCCTGCGCCGGTTAGTATTACTATTCCGTTTTCCTTCACATTCAATAACACTGTATATACAGCATGCAGTGTAAACGGCAATGGTTACATTACTTTCGGAGCTACTGCATCAGCTGCGGCAGGCTTTTCTCCAATATCGGCGGCAACGGGTTATGCAGGTGTAGTTTCCGCGCTCGGTCTTGATCTGGTAAGCAACAGTTCAACTGTAGAATATGCAACCACAGGTACTGCGCCCAACAGAATCTTTATCGTGCAGTGGAACAATTGCCGCCGTTCGGCAAACAATGCCGCCGGTGCCGACTGGAATTTTCAGATCAAATTGTTTGAAACCACTAATGTAGTTCAGGTACAATACGGAGCATGTGCCGCTACCAATGCAACCAACACAATTAATGCGCAGATAGGCTTGCGCGGAGCAAACAATACCGATTACAGTAACCGGTTTAAAAACTCGGCCTCAAGTTGGGCGAACACAACAATTGCAGGCTTTGCAAACAACAATACTGTGCTTACCAGAAATACTTCGCTGCCACCATCAGGAAGAACATTTATCTGGACACCTCCGTTAGTAACCAACTCCTGCGACCCGAACGGCAACGTAATTATTTATTCCAACTACGACGGCGGCGTTCTCAACATTAATGTCGATCAAAACATACCCAATCTTAAAATCGGAGTTTGTTCTTACGAAGGTGTTACTATCAATATCAGCGGAGCATTTGTTGGTAATGTAACTGCCGTGAGGTATGCCGGTTACAATGCCAATAATGCACATTGCGGAAGCCCGATCAGCACTACAATTAACGGGGTGGCAGCAGCAATTACCTCTGTTAATATTTACCCCGCAGCTACAATGTCTGATCCAAACGGAAGTTCAAACATGGTTTGCGCCACAGGATGCAGCTCGGGACCAACCGGAGGATGTAATACCCCCGGACAGGTGGCGCATTATTTTCTTACACATTTCGGAGGTACCATGCGCCTGCATCAGGTACAGTATGGCTGCTGGTCTGGAACGCAGTTGGTCTCGGCCGGAGGAAATTGCTGTTTGGTTAATATCGTACTGCCAGTTGAGCTTAATTATTTTTCGGCAATATGCACCGAAAACGGAAAAGCAAAATTGAGTTGGGAAACTTCAAGCGAAACAAACAACCATTTTTTTACGGTTGAGCGTTCCGACAACGGAATTGATTTTTATCAGATTGCAAGAGTAAACGGAGCCGGAACATCATCGCAGCCGCATCAATATATATACATCGATGAAACTGAAATTCCTCAGTTCGCTTATTACCGGCTGCGTCAAACCGACTTTAACGGACAAACAGAAGTGTTTCCGATTCGGGCACTTAACCGCAGTTCCTGCAACGAAAGCAATGAGCTGATTTCAATTTTTCCGAACCCGGCCGAAAATACAATTGCGCTTCAATGCTATTCGCCGGTTGAAACCCGCAGTCAGATCATTTGCAGCGATATGAGCGGACGAGTGCTTTTTTCGGTTGAGAGACAGCTCTCAGAAGGCGAAAATGTTATCGCGATTGACATCTCGGAACTTTCTCCTGGAACATACACATTAAGTATAGAAAGCAATGCAATATCTGAAAACAGATATACCCGTTTTTTAAAGCAATAAGCAGATTGATAATAACTTGCACAGTTCAACAGGCTTTTTAACTTTGCTGCAATGCTGGCATAATCATTGCCACTTTGCATTCCTGATGAAAAAAATCTTTTTGATCCTTCTCCTGCTGAGTTCTTTTGCTCTGCGCGCTCAATTTGGTCTGCCGCCGGGTTTTGATATAAAAGCCTTTAAGCAAACCGAACAACAGGTGCAGTGGATGCTGGATTGCGATACTGCGGCAATGATTGTAAATAGTTACGATTCAACGCTGCGCAACAAAACACTGATCTGCATACAAAGTACCAAAGGCCAAAGCTGGCAGGTTTTTGCCGGCAAACTTGATTCCAACGGCCTTTTTCGTCAGGTGCGTTATACCATTAATGAAAAAGGTAAAGCCGAAAAGCAGGCAAAAACCGGCGATACAACCCAATGCGATGCACTTGCCCGTGCGCTATGGAATGCAAAAAAATTAAGCCTGAAATTTGAACGGCCTGAACAAAAAAGATTTTACGTACTCGTCAATCCTGATCTCACGATTAAAGTAATTGCATTTACCGAAATGAAAGATGCAAAACGTGCCGAATACGACGATGAATGCAGCTGGTGGTTTTCGGCCGACGGAACTCGCCTTGTAACATCAAAAATTATCCGCCACGGAATCAACGCAATCAATGTTGCTGGTGGCATTCCGCACTTTTATATCAAAGAAAAAATGCCAACAGTTGGTATTATGTATAATATCTATCGGTACAATTATTTATCGGCAATTGTTGAATACAAAACCGGTATCAGTACTTGTCATTTTAAAGCAGAAGAACAGCTTCGTACCTGGGAGCATGTAGCGAAGGAGAAGAAATAATTTAAAATGAACAGCACCAGCATATTTTTCGCTGGTATTTATTATTTATTGGTTCAATCATTGATGCTAACAAACAGTAGCAGTATTAGCAACTCATTTTGATTGTATTGTTAGAAGAACTATTTGCGCAGCCCCAGTGCTTTCAAAACATTCCGCGCTTCATCGTGTACTTCCCAAACCAATACAGCCCGGTCATCGCCGGTTGAAACTAATAAGTCCTGATAATCGATCCAGAGCAATCGGTTTACCGAATTATGATGTGCATTAAAGCGTTCACGATTAATTCGAAGTAACACATTTCGGTTTTCCGGATCCCAGATTTTTACCGTTTTGTCGCGGCTGCCTGTGGCAAAATAAGTTCCATCGGGCGACCAAACGATACTATAAATTGCATAGTTATGAGCCGGAATAGATTCTATGCGTGCAAAGTTGTCGGCAGCATTCCAAACATTCAGATGCGCATCTTTTCCGCCGCTGAGCAATATATTGCCGTCGGGCGACCAGCTAACGCAATTGGCCGACTGCGCATGAGCTGCAAAGCAGGCAATTTCGGTTACGGTGGGTAATTCAAAAATGCGAACATTTCCATCGCCCGAAGCTACGGCCAGTAAATTGCCGGAAGGGTGAACCGCAAGGCCGCGTACTTTTCCGGTACACAGCTTTCTGATTTTAAGCAGTTCAAGAGTATCTGCATCACAAACGCCCAATTGTCCGTCGCCGCCGGCTGTAAAAAACAGTCCATGAGCAGGCGCAACGGCTAAATCAAACACCGCAGCGGTATGCAGTTGAAGAATTTTTATCTCGCGGCGCTGGTGTATATCAATACTATGAAGACTGCCGGCGCCTGTTCCGGCTAATAAAAATTGGCCTCCCGGCAGCTGCATTAAACTATACACCGGAGCCGGAAGCTGAGCCGTAAATCCGTCTTGCTCACCAGTTTCCAGATTCCACGAAGCAATGAAATGATCGCTTCCGCCACTGAGTATTTGTTGTGCCGAAAAACCCGGCGACAGGGCATAAACAGCCCCGCTGTGACCGGTAAATGCAAAACGTTTGCGAAGAGCTGGGACAGACATACTGCAAAGATGGAGGCTTTTCCGTAAATTCGCAGAACATAATTAAGAATCATTCACTTCAACCTGCGCCACGTATGAGTAACGCTGCTGCAAGCCAAACGGTTAAACTTCCCGAAGTCGAAAAGAACTTCCGCGATATTGTGCTGAACGATTACCGCATTGCTGTTGAAAGCCGCGAAGCAAGTCTTACCGGCCGTAAAGAAGTACTCACCGGTAAAGCCAAGTTTGGCATTTTCGGCGATGGTAAAGAACTTGCACAGGTAGCAATGGCAAAAGTTTTCCGCAACGGAGATTTTCGCTCAGGCTATTACCGCGATCAAACATTCATGTTTGCCACCGGAAACCTCAACGTGCAACAGTGGTTTGCCCAGCTCTACGCGCATACCGATGTTGAAGCCGAACCCTCATCGGCTGGCCGCCAAATGAATGGCCACTACGCTACCCGCAGCCTCAATGCCGACGGCAGCTGGAAGAACCTGATGGAGATAAAAAATTCATCGTCAGATATTTCTCCCACTGCCGGACAAATGCTGCGTCTGGTTGGTCTTGCACTTGCATCAAAACAGTATCGCCATAATGAACTGTTGCATGTTCCTCAGTACAGCATTTTCTCTGATAAAGGCAACGAAATTGCATTCGGAACCATTGGCGATGCATCAACATCCGAAGGTCATTTTTGGGAAGCCATTAATGCTGCCGGTGTGCAGCAAATTCCGATGCTTGTTTCGGTTTGGGATGATGGCTACGGAATTTCTGTTGCTAAAAAATATCAGACAACCAAAGAAAGTATTTCAGAAGCACTGGCCGGTTTTCAGCGCACTGCCGAAAAACCCGGTTATGAAATTCTGAAAACCCGCGGCTGGGATTATGCACATCTTGTTGAAACATACGAGAAAGCTGCAAAAATCTGCCGCGAAGAACACGTTCCGGTTCTCGTTCACGTCGAACAAGTATGTCAGCCGCAAGGGCATTCCACTTCTGGTTCGCACGAGCGGTACAAATCGCCTGAACGTTTGCAGTGGGAAAAAGATTTCGATTGTATTGCAAAGTTTCGTGAGTGGATTGCTTCAAATGCTTTGGCCACAAACGAAGAACTTGATGCTATCGAAAAGAATGCCAAAGAGCTGGTGCGCAATGCCCGTCGCGCTGCATGGGAAGCATTTACAACGCCTTTAACTGCCGAAGTAAAAGAAGTACTTGCGTTGCTTGATGCACTTGCAGCCGAAAGCGCAAACGGTGTATTTATTACAAAGCTTCGCAATACACTTGCAGAAACATCTGAACCCATTCGCCGCGATATCTTTACTGCAGCCCGTGCCGCACTGCGCTATGTACGAAACGAAAATTCTGCATCGCGCACACGCCTTGCCGAGTGGGTAAAACAAAATACGGCTGCTAATTATAACCGCTACAGTTCGCTGCTCACCAGCCAGAGCGCACACGCCGCAACAGCTGTAAACCCGGTTGCTCCGAAGTACAGTGCCGATGAAAAACTAAGCAACGGTTACGAAATTTTGCGCGATAACTTCGACGCTATCCTGCAGCGCTATCCCGAAGTCTGCATCTTTGGTGAAGATGCCGGAGGAATTGGCGGCGTAAACCAAAGCCTCGAAGGCTTGCAGAAAAAATACGGTGTGATCCGCGTCTTCGATACCGGTATCCGCGAAGCAACAATTCTCGGTCAGGCCATTGGTATGGCTATGCGCGGCTTACGTCCGATTGCCGAAATTCAATACCTCGACTATCTGCTGTATGCACTGCAAGCCATGAGCGATGATCTGGCTACCGTGCAGTGGCGCACAATGGGCGGACAAAAAGCCCCTGTCATCATCAGCACACGCGGACATCGTTTGGAAGGTGTTTGGCACTCCGGCTCACCGATGGGTATGATTATAAATGCTGTTCGCGGTATTCATGTTTGTGTTCCGCGCAACATGACACAGGCTGCGGGTTTCTACAACACACTGCTTCGCAGCGATGATCCGGGCCTTGTAGTTGAGCCGCTCAACTCTTACCGCCTCAAAGAAAAGCAGCCCGAGAACATGGGCGATTTCTGTGTACCGCTCGGTCAGCCCGAAGTACTTCGCGAAGGAACAGATGTTACACTTGTCAGCTACGGACCAACGCTTCGTTTGGCGATGGACGCTGCCCGTCAGCTGCAGGAAGCGGATATCAATGTTGAAATTATCGACGTGCAAACACTTCTGCCGTTCGATCTCAATCACCGCATTGCCGAGTCCGTTAAGAAAACCAACCGCCTTATTGTGGTGGATGAAGATGTACCCGGCGGAGCAAGTGCATTTATTCTTCAGCAGGTAATGGAAGTACAAGGCGCGTTCCGCTGGCTCGACAGCAATCCGCGTACACTTGCAGCAAAAGAGCATCGTCCGGCTTACGGATCAGATGGCGATTATTTCAGCAAGCCTTCGGCAGAAGATATTTACGAAGCAGTGTATGACATCATGCACGAGTCGAATCCTGCAAAATGGCCTTCGCTCTACTAAACTGAATCAATACTGAGAGAGTCGCCGCAACCGGCGGCTCTTTTCTTTTCCAAAGCATTTTAAACCATTGCCGTGAAACGCATCACCGAATCAGAATCACATTACAGCAATCTTGAAGAACAGTCGCTTCATGAGTTGCTGGTCAATATTAATCGTGAAGATCAAACCGTTCCGCAAGCCATTGCACAAGCCATTCCGCAAATCGAAGCACTTACCGAACAGGTTGTGCAGCAACTGAAATCGGGCGGACGTTTGTTCTACATGGGAGCAGGAACCAGTGGCCGCCTCGGCATTGTAGATGCTTCGGAATGTCCGCCAACATTTGGTGTTGAGCATGGTCTGGTGATTGGATTAATTGCCGGCGGCGATACTGCGATTCGCAAAGCCGTTGAGTTTGCCGAAGACGACCGCGAACAAGGCTGGAAAGATTTGCAGGAACATTTGATTAATGCAAATGATGTGGTTATCGGCATTGCCGCATCGGGTACAACGCCTTATGTAATCGGCGCATTGGAGAAATGCAATGCCGAAGGAATCATAACCGGCTGCATCACCTGCAATCCCGATAGCCCGCTGGCACAAACGGCAAAGTTTCCGGTAGTTGCTGTTGTTGGTCCTGAGTTCGTTACCGGCAGCACCCGCATGAAATCAGGCACAGCACAAAAGCTGATCCTGAATATGATTTCTACTGCTACTATGATTCAGCTTGGCCGCGTAAAAGGCAATCGCATGGTAGATATGCAACTCAGCAACAACAAACTCATTGACCGCGGTGTACGCATGGTGATGGAGGCAACTGGTTTGGAGTATGAAGCGGCAGCGAAGCTGCTGAAAGAACAAGGCAGTGTGCGAAAAGCAGTTGCCGGCTTCGCCGGAATGTAAAATGATGAGTGTAAAGTGTAAACTAAAAAGAGGGAATGAAGCTTTGCTTCGTTCCCTCTTTTTCTATTCAATTATGCTAAAACTTAAACACCAACCGGCTTGCTGAATTTACTGCGATTTCGGTTGCGGTTTCGTTTTTTGCCGGGCTGTGCAGCGCTGCTGCCGTTTTGTGAGCGTTGCTGTGCTTTCGGCTGTTGTGTGTTTGGGGCAGCCGAATCATTGCGGTTGATGCGTGTGCGGTTTCCGCCGCTGGCATTGCTGCTGCCGGGCTTTTTACCGAAACGAGACGCTTTGCGTTCGCGGCCGGGAGCCCAGGTGTGTGTGGCTGCCGGTTTTGATGAAGGGACATCTACACCTGAAACTTCGGGAGTGGCGCGGAGTGCAATTTTCTCTTTACCAACCAACTTACGAATATCGTTGAGGTAGTCTTTTTCTTCATCCGAGCAAAACGAAATTGCTTTTCCGCTTGTACCGGCGCGGCCTGTGCGGCCAATGCGGTGTACATACGTTTCGGCTACTTCGGGCAGATCGTAGTTGATGACATACGTTAACTCATCAATATCAATACCGCGGGCGGCAATGTCGGTGGCTACAAGAATGCGAACTGTGCTTTTCTTGAAACCATCGAGCGCGCGTTCGCGGGCATTCTGAGATTTATCGCCGTGAATAGGTGCTGCTGTAATTCCGGCGCGTGTAAGAACGCGGGCAATACGATCGCAACCGTGTTTGGTGCGCGAGAAAACAAGTACGCGCTCCAGTACTTCGGTTTGAAGCAGGTGAAGCAGCAGCTTCGGTTTATCTGCTTTCGGAATGTAAAAGAACGATTGCTGAACGGTTTCGGCCGGGGCAGATACAGCAGCTACGCGAACATGCACAGGGCTTTGCAATAATGCTGATGAAAGCTTGATGATTTCATCGGGCGCTGTAGCTGAGAAAAACAGTGTTTGGCGTTTTACCGGAAGTTTGGGCAGAATGCGGCGGATGTCGTGAATGAAGCCCATGTCGAGCATACGATCCACTTCATCAAGCACGAGGTAACGAATCGTGTCGAGCTTAATTACGCCCTGATTCATAAGGTCAAGTAAA
>CALRTD020000123.1:0-9894 GCA_943371015.1 Synechococcus sp. UW140
CGATTTTTACCAGAATTATCAGAATTCAACCTATCAGTTTTTTGCAGGAGTTCAGGACACCGTTTACACCAACCAGCCGAATCCGAATTACATGAACTACAATGCATCGCTACTGGCCAATGCAACACCCATGTATTTCTTTGGTTCATACACCGGCATACAGCGTATTCAACGCACAGGAGCTTATTTTTCTGATGTAATATCCATTTTCGATAACCTGATTCTGAATCTTGCCATTCGCTACGATTACTTCAGCAGCGACGGCTATTCTGATCCGCTAAACGATACGCTGATTGGCGCTTACACACAAGCGGGCCTGAGCCCCAAAGCCGGACTTGTTTATCAGGTACTGAAAGAAAAACTCGCTGTTTTTGCTAACTACCAGAATGGTTTTCAAAACGTGAATGGCCGCGATTTTAACGGGAATGTATTTGAACCGCAGCGCGCCAATCAGTACGAAGCAGGTATTAAGTACAGCTTTCTTAAAAACCGCATTGCCGGTTCGGTGAGCTACTACAACATTGAAGTAACCAACACTGTGCGCATGGATCCGGAACACCCGATGTTCAGCATTCAGGATGGCACACAACTCAGCAAAGGCATTGAAGCCGAACTGAATGTTTATGCAATGCGCGGCCTTAACGTAACTCTCGGCTATGGCTACAACGATAATACTTTCACCAAAGCTGATGCTGATGTAAGTGGCCGCCGGCCTGTAGAATCGGGCCCTGCACACCTTGCCAATGCGTGGATCAGTTACCGGGCAGAGGCCGGAAAACTCAAGGGCTTTGGCGCTGGCTTTGGCGGAAATGCATCAAGCCGCAAATACACGAGCAACTCGGTAAGCAGCGGTACATTCAGTGCTCCGGCCTATACTGTGCTCAACGCGGGGTTGTTTTATCGTCACAACCAGTGGGGTGTAAATTTGAATGTAAACAACCTTACCAACCAGAAATATTGGGTAGGCTGGAACAGCATTACACCGCAACCGCTGCGTGAAGTAACGGCAACAGTAAGTTGGAAATTCTAATTCGGAAAACTCTCTCAGCAACCACCGGCAGAAATTCTGCCGGTGGTTTTTGCCTCGTTATCACATGAAGAATATCATTCGAAAACTGCATTTGATCCTCGGACTTAGTTCGGGATTAGTTGTTTTTATTATTTCGATTACCGGCTGTATTTATGCTTTTCAATATGAGATTTCGGAACTTACTCAGCCCTGGCGTGAAACTATTCCTCAAAATAAGACATACCTGACGCCATCTGTAATAAAGAGTATTTCGGATCGGGAGCTGCCGGGCAAACATGCACACAGTGTTATTTACGGCAAAGGCCACCGAGCTGCGCAAGTTGTTTATTTTGCCGGGGGTGAAAATCCATACTATTATATTGTTTACATTGATCAGTATTCAGGGAAAGTGCTGAAAACAACTGATATGGATGCTGATTTTTTCAGAATTATTTTGATGGGGCATTACTACCTCTGGCTCCCGCCCGAAATCGGACAACCCATTGCTGCATCGGCTACGTTGATTTTTGTGATCATGCTGATAACAGGAATCATTCTTTGGTGGCCTAAAAACAAAGGGGCGCGCAAACAACGTTTTTCTATCAGGTGGAATGCAAAATGGCGCCGCCGGAATTATGATCTGCACAATGTACTTGGATTTTACATGACCTGGGTAGGATTGTTTATTGCACTAACCGGACTCGTGTGGGGCTTTGAGTGGTTTGCTGGCAGTGTTTACAGCATTGCGTCTGGAGGAAGTAAAACACTTGTGCCTTTCTACGAAGCTGTTTCCGACACAACTGCTGCCAGTACAACTGATTCGGCTGCTGTTGACCGAATCTGGGTCAGACACCGGCATCATCTGGCTCAGGCGCAAACAGTAGAAGTGCATTTCCCAGATCTGCGATCGTCGGCAATTGGTGTAAATGTGAACCCTGATACCGATAAATACTTACATACTGATTACAGCTACTACGATCAGTACACCCTGAAGGAAATTCCGGTTACACACATGTATTCGCGCTACAATGAAAACACCAGCGCTGCGGATAAAGTATTGCGGATGAACTACGATTTACACACCGGCGCAATTGCCGGGTTGCCGGGAAAATTACTGGCCTTCTTCGCTTCGCTTATTTGTGCATCGCTGCCCGTTACGGGCTTCATAATTTGGTGGGGCAGAAGGAAAAAACAAGCACCCGCGAAAAGCTAATCAGAAGCGCAGTCCGATTATACACACATCATCAACCTGCTCAAAGTTGCTTTTCCAGTTCTGGAATGTATTTTCCAGTTCTTCTTTTTGCTTGCTTGCCGGTAATGCTGAAATTTTCAAAAACACATCCTGCAACTGCCGGGTTTTGAATTTTTTGCCTGAAGCCCCGCCAAACTGATCGGCATAACCATCTGAAAAAAGATAAATCATTGTACCGTCATTCAAAACAGGCTCGTGTGTGGTAAACGGCAGCGGATCATCATGGTGACCAACCGGCCGTGCATCACCTTTGAGCTGTGAAATTTGGCCGTTTGTTACGGTCCAGAGCGGCCGGTTTGCGCCGGCCCATTTGCAGGTTTTGGCATTCTTGTCGATCACCAGCAAAGTAATATCCATACCATCGTTCACCTGACTTCCGCTTTGCGAGAATGTTTCGAGAACGAGTTCGGTAGTTTTGTCGAGAATTTCGCCGGGCTCGGAAAGCTGAAATTCGTTCACTGCCCGCTTCAGTGCGTTTGAGCACACTACTGAAACCAGCGCTCCGGGAACACCATGTCCGGTGCAATCGGCAGCAGCCAGAAAAAGCAGAGGGCCACGTTCTACAAAAAAGTAAAAATCGCCGGCTACTACATCTTTCGGCAAATACAGCACGAAGCTTTCAGGTAAAATTTGCTGAATATGCTCTGTTCTCGGCAATATAGCCTCCTGCAGACGGCGGGCATAAGTAATGGAGTCCATTACTTCCTTGTTCTTCACTTCTACGAGCAGCTTCTGTGCTTCAACTTGTTGTTTTTGCTCCGCAATGATAAGGTTGGCGCGCTGTTTTGAACGGTAAGCACGCAAGGCCACAAAAAGCAAACCGCCAAGCAAAACCGCTCCGCCGGCCGCAATCCAGATCTGGAAGCGCTGCCGCTCAATTTGCTGCTGTTGACGAGCCTTGTCAGATTCCAGCGTAGCCTCTTTCCGCGCCTGCTCTGCTTTAAGTGTGCTTTCTTTTGCTTCGTACTCAGCTGCTGCCAGACGCTGATATTGTTCTTTACCCTCCAAACTGTCGCGGACAGAAATGTGCAGCCTGAACATTTCATAGGCTTTGGCGGTATTGCCAGCTTCGCGGTAAACAGCTTCGAGTGTTAATGAAGCACTGGATATTACCCAGCTAAGGTTTGATTTCTTTGCACGCGCAAGTGCGGCTTCGCCGTATTGGGTTGCTTTGGCCAAATTTCGCTGATTGAAATAAACAACCGAAAGAATTCGCTCGGCATCTGCTATGTTATTCGGATCTTCTATGTTACGGGCAATTGCTTCACCCCGCACTGCATATACATAGGCGCTGTCGAAGTTGTGCTGATCTATGTACAAATCAGCTAATGCAAGAACGCTAACCGCTTCACGCATCTGATTATTGATACCTGCCGCAATTGAAGCGGCTTTGCGATAACACGTATCGGCAGCAGTGTAGTTTTTGGCTTTCCGGTACAACTCTCCGCACGATTGCAGTGAGGATGTCATAACTGTTTTTTCGCCTTGCTGTACTGCATTTTTATAGGCGCGTGAAGCCATTTCAAGTGCAATATCATTCTTGCCCTGACTTGAATACAGTTCACTGAGATTGACCAGGCAATAATTAATCCGGCGCTTCTCTCCGCTTTTTGCAGCCGCCTCTATCGCGAGGTTATAGTTGGTTAATGCCTGCGGGTTCTTCCCTTCAAGTCGTGCAAGATCGGCAAGATTGGAAAGCGCAAATGCCTTGCGGCTGTTATCGTTCAGCTTTGTAGCAACCGCCAATGAGCGATTGAGGTAATGTGCTGCCGAATCGTAATTTACCTGAAGTCTGAATGTTTCGCCAACATTGGCCAGCAAAAAACTTTCGCGTGCGGGGTCATTACCGAGACGTGCATTTTTTATGGCTTCGTCGTAAATAATCAGCGCCGTATCGTGCTGATCCTGTATCCGGTACAAATCGCCGATAAAACTTTGTGCGTGGGCAATACGGCGGTATAACTTAGCCGGACGGGCAATACGGATGGCAGCATTCAGTGTAGCTTCACATGAATCAAACTTATAGGCCAGCCGGTAATAATCGCCAAGCCAGCACAGAGCCTGTACTTCGAGGGCTGTGTTGTTGAGTTTGCGTGCCATGCGTAAACTCTCGCGAAAGAGTTGCGCTGCACTATCACTTTTCTGCCGTCTGAACAACCCAATTCCTTGTTTGCAGCGAATATCGGCTAGCAGCAGCTCATTGCTTTTTGGACAATGTGCCGCAGCATCATCGGCCACCGTTGTAATTATTGCCGATGGCAGAAACTCGGCCATACCGGCAAGTGCGCGCACGGCGGCTGTATCAGAACCGGCACTGAGAACTTGTGTGCGAAACGAATCGGCGTAGGCATGCAGCGGAACTGAATCGTGCAGCAAACTGTCAACCGATTTGCTCCATGCAATACGGTGCGCTCCCGGCTCACTGCAGGAAGCAAGCAACAAAAGACTAAAAATGAATGTAACAGCCAAACCCCTCACAGCAGCAAATATCTAAATGTTTATCGGATTTTCTTCATCACAAAATCATCAACATAAAGTAATGCCGGTGCTCCGCTGCTGTTTGCTGTTAACCCTATTTCTGCTTGCCTGAATACCCCGCTGGTTCCTTGTGTAACATAAATCATATCGCGGGGCATCGTTTGTGTTTTATCGTGATCAAGAATTAACTCACCATTTTGCCAGAGTTTAATATAACCCTTGTTGCGCTGCGAGAGTTTTACTTCAAGCTGGATGCGTACCCATTGCTGCAACGGAAATATGCGGGGCTGCTCAACTGTTTGCTGCAAGGTGGGTTTCGTCATCTTTTTCCGTTCCACGCAAAGTGCCCCATTTTCGTTGAGCATGAGCCGGAAACCGGGACTGGAGCTGATCACTGCCGGTTCTTCGAAATCAGCAATAAAGATGTCTCTGGGTTGTGTTGTTTCAAGATGATACCAGCATTCGAAATAAAAAACTTCGCCTTCATCGTACCCGAAGTTGTTTTTTAGTATTCCGGCTTTTGAAACAACATCGCCCTGCGTGGTGGTGGCACTGCATTTCAGCGATTTACTACCTGAGTGAACAATGGTCGTGTCAATACTCAGTTCGTTGCCGCTGATGGTGAGTTGTGAGCCGTTCCAGATATCGGTTCCGATAAACTCACTTACCGATGTGTAGGTTTCAAAACCTTCCGAAAAATCAGTGATGGCATTGCGCAAATAATCGCGCTTTTCTTTGTAGCAGCCGGCAATGAAAGGAAGCAGAAACAGAAGCAGTATTTTTTTCATGATTTCCGGTTGAACTGATACCCAATACTGATTCCGCCCCAATGCTGGTACTGCAAATCAATAATGTAAGAGATGAAAGGTGTGTAGGAAGCTCTGAAAATCCACGGACTTTCGGATTGCTGATATCTCCACCCGGCCAATAAAAGTCCGCGTGCGAAAACCGAGAGATTATCGCCGGTTTTGAGTGTAAAGCCGTGTCCGATGCCGGCTTCCAGTTGATGCGGCCCTTTCCCGAAAGCTTTTTTAGCCATAACGGGGAAAATAAAAAGCATTCGGTTATCGCTGCCGTAAGCCGCAAAGCCGGGCTGCAGAAACCAGTTGCCTTTGCTGAAATGGCGTTCGCAGCTCAGGCTGTAAATGCCGCCCATTCCTAACGCTTCGGCAAAAACGGCTTTACAGGCTGGCTGCTGAGCTGCAAGCGCTGTAAAGCAAATCAATAAAAAAGCAGTTGTGTAGAACCGTTGCACAATTCAAATATAAGACTCAAACCTTCAAGGTTTTTAAAAACCTTGAAGGTTTGAGTCTTATATTTGCGGCATTATGGCAAATCAAGACGATCTTTTTAAAAATCTTATCTCGCATTGTAAAGAGTACGGCTTCATTTTTCCGTCGAGCGAAATTTATGATGGCCTCAGTGCTGTTTATGACTATGGTCAAAACGGCACCGAACTCAAGAACAATATTCGCACGTTTTGGTGGAAAGCCATGACGCAGCTCAACGAAAATATAGTTGGTATTGATGCAGCAATCTTCATGCACCCCACAACGTGGAAAGCATCAGGACACGTTGATGCATTCAGCGATCCGCTCATTGATAATAAAGACTCAAAGAAACGCTACCGCGCCGATCAGCTGATTGAAGGCGCTGTTGCCAAGCTTGAGGATAAGATTACCAAAGAAGTTGAGAAGGCAGCAAAGCGTTTCGGTGAAACTTTTGATGCGGCCATGTTTCGCTCTACCAACCCGCGTGTGGTGGAGTATCAGCAAAAGATTGATGCTGTAAATGCACGCTTCAAGCAGGCACTCGAAGACAACAACATGGAAGAGTTGCGCCAGATGATTATTGATCTGGAAATTGCCTGCGAAGTATCCGGCTCACGCAACTGGACTGAGGTTCGTCAGTTCAACCTGATGTTCAGCACACAATTAGGCGCTGTAGCTGGCGATGCCAGCACCATTTACCTTCGTCCGGAAACGGCGCAGGGCATTTTTGTCAATTTCCTCAACGTACAGAAAACCGGCCGCATGAAAATTCCTTTCGGAATTGCACAAACCGGTAAAGCATTCCGCAACGAAATCGTAGCCCGTCAGTTCATCTTCCGCATGCGCGAATTTGAGCAGATGGAAATGCAGTTCTTCATCCGCCCCGGCACCGAAGACGAGTGGTACGAAAACTGGAAAGCTGCGCGCATGAACTGGCACCGAGCCCTCGGCTTCCCCGAAGGAAAATATCGTTTTCACGATCACATCAAACTTGCGCATTATGCAAAAGCTGCCTGCGATATTGAGTTTGAATTCCCCTTCGGATTTAAAGAACTCGAAGGCATCCACTCGCGCAGCAATTTCGATTTGAAACAGCACGAAGAGTTCAGCAGCAAAAAACTGCAGTATTTTGATCCTGAGCTCAACGAAAGCTATGTCCCGTTTGTAATTGAAACCTCAATAGGTCTCGACCGTATGTTCCTGGCCATTCTTTCGCAATCACTGAAAGAGGAAAAACTGGAAGACGGCTCAGAACGCGTTGTGCTGAATCTCCCGCCATTCCTGGCTCCCGTTAAAGCGGCTATTTTCCCGCTCATGAGCAAAGACGGTTTACCCGAAAAAGCGCGTGAGATTATGGATATTCTCAAGTTCGACCACAACTGCGTTTACGAGGAGAAAGACAACATCGGCAAACGCTACCGCCGTCAGGATGCAATCGGAACACCTTACTGCATTACGGTTGACCACCAAACACTCGAAGACAACACCGTAACCATTCGCGAGCGCGACAGTATGCAGCAGGAACGTGTAAGTATTGATCGTTTGGCGGCTATTATTGACGAGCGCGTAAGCCTTAAATCGGCACTGAAACGATTGAAACACTAAACATTGCATATATCTTAATGCCCGGTAAACTACACTGCCGGGCATTAAGATTTTTAGGCATCACTATGTTAAATTGAGTTGATGCGTCCCGTTTGCAAAATAAAAATGCAGACTTTTACGACTAAACACCTGCAAGCTTATCAGTATAGTAAATTTCATTGTAAGTGGCATTCATGCTGCATAAACTATAAAACGGATGTCAGCAACTGCAACCACTAACAAATCAGCGTTTACCGGTTACGATAAATTCATGATTGCCGTTTTGGCATTCATTCAGTTTACTGTTGTGCTTGATTTTATGGTGCTCTCGCCGCTGGGCACAATCCTGATCGAAGAAATGCACCTGACTACACAGCAGTTCAGCTCTGTAGTTTCGGCCTATGCAATCAGCGCAGGGATTTCGGGACTGCTTACTGCAGGTTTTGCTGATAAATACGACCGCCGCAAACTTCTGCTGTTCTTCTACACCGGTTTTATTATCGGCACTGTGTTTTGCGCCATATCACCCGATTTTTACACGCTGTTTGCCGCGCGGGTATTTACCGGAATTTTTGGCGGAGTAATTTCTTCAATTGGCATGGCCATTATCACCGATATTTTCGTGATGCAGGTGCGCGGGCGTGTGATGGGCATTGTGCAGATGTCGTTTGCGGCCAGTCAGGTACTGGGTTTGCCCATCGGGCTTTGGTTAGCCAACAAATTCGCCTGGCATGCACCGTTCTGGCTCATTGCAATTATCGGCGCCGCAGTTGGTGTAATTATCATGCTTAAAATGAAACCGGTAAATGCACACCTTGCCGAGAGCCGGAAGCAAAATGCAATTAAGCATTTGATAAAGACCGTTTCCAATAAAAACTATGCACGAGGCTTTTTGGCAACTACACTGCTGGCTACCGGCGGTTTTATGCTCATGCCTTTCGGTAGCGACTATACAACACATAATCTCGGACTTACGCTCGACGAGTTACCGATGATTTATGCAATCACCGGCGTGTTTACCATTATTGTTGGTCCGCTGGCCGGGCGTTTGAGCGATAAAGTCGGAAAGTACAAAATGTTTTTTGGAGCCTCACTTGTTACCCTTGCATTTTGTATTATCTACACCAATCTCGGACTCTCGTCGTTCTGGTTAGTAGCCTTTGTTAATTCAATGATGATGGCCGCTGTAACTGCGCGAATGATTTCAGCATCAGCATTGATTACGGCTGTTCCTGCTGCACCCGACCGCGGAGCATTTATGAGCATTAACTCATCCGTTCAGCAAATTTCGGGCGGAATTGCTTCAATTATTGCCGGACAAATTGTTGTGAAAGAAGCTGCAACCGGCAATCTCCTGCACTACCCGATTTTGGGTTATGTTGTGGCCTCATCAATGATCGTTGCGTTGTTTTTGTATTTCAGAGTTGACCAGTTAATTAAAGCACAATTCAACTCAGCCAACTCACAAACTGCTGCAGAAAAAAACTGAGCAGGTTTTACTTCAGCTTACGCCCCATCCGCTCAACAACGGCAATCCAGTTTTTACGTCTTGTTTCGTTGGCTGTTTTTACAATGCCAATGTACTTTACTTTCACCGGCTTTATGCCACAAAATTCGAGTGTCGATTTACGTAGCTGATTTGTACTTGGGCGGCCAAACATAAGCCAGTAATACCAACCGGGCTGATCGAGTGTGGCAATAATCCGGGCTGTTTTTCCTTTCAGCAATTTGTCCCAGAAAACACTGTTGGGCTTGTACTGAAATGCCATTCCGGGCAAAAACAACCGATCAATAAATCCTTTGGCAATAGCCGGAAGTCCGCCCCACCAAACCGGGTGTATCCATACTAAATGATCAGCCCATTTTATTTTTTCCCAGGCGTCAATAAGATCCGGTTCGTGCTCTGTACGTTGCTGATAGCCATGTTTCAGATTCGGATGAAATATCAAATCAGCAATTACAATTTCTTTTACTTCAGCACCGGCTTCAAGTGCGCCTTTCTTATAAGCTGCAGCAATTCCAAAATTGAAACTCGCATGATTCGGGTGACAATTAATAATCAATATCTTTTTCATGCCGCAAAGGTATCTCGGCAAATAAGAGGCGTACAGGACAATTGTCTAAAAAACAATTTCCTTACGAATCCGGCTTAAATGCCGTTGTGTAATGCCGAGATAGGATGCAAGATATTGCAAGGGAATATGCCTGATGTAATCGGGATAATTGTTGAGTAAATCCTTGTACCGCTCTGCTGCTTTTTCTTTCTGAAACTGAAAAATTCTTCGTTCAAGTTCAATGTA
>CALRTD020000124.1:0-9889 GCA_943371015.1 Synechococcus sp. UW140
GCAGAAGATAATCCGTACAACCAGCTTCTTGTCTCAACGATTCTTGAACGCTTTGGAGCTCATGTACTCATTTGCGGACATGGCGGTGAAGTACTGACAGCATTAGAAACAAACTTTGCGGATGTTATTCTGATGGATGTACAAATGCCTGAAATGGATGGTATGCAGTGTACACAGCAACTCAGAACGCTTTATGGCACAGGGCTTCCTGTTATTGCTTTAACCGCAAATGCAATTCTTGGCGAACGTGAAAAATGTCTCGCGGCCGGTATGGATGATTTCCTCTCTAAACCTTTTGAAGAACAGTTGCTCATCCGGAAAGTATTTAAGTGGATTGCTGCAGGATCTGTTATCATCAGAGATAAAGAACAGCATCAGGTACAATTGCCTGATCTTTCCAGACTCAATAAAATTGCTGCCGGCGATACTGTTTTTTTGAAAAAAATGCTCACCATTTTTGTTAATGATGTTCCAAAACAACTAGCCGAAATGCAGTTGGCTTATTCTCAGAACGATTTCACAAAACTCGGGAAAATAGCGCATCGTATTAAACCATCTGTGCGTGACATCGGACTCAATGTCGATTATCTTCAGGAAATAGAAAATGCAGGGAAAGAAAATTTAGCAGCAGAGAATTCGGAACAAAATTTACCCAAGTGCATTGCTGAAATTGAAAATGCGATTCAGCTTATCCGTGAAAATTACTTGTAATATAGTTCCGGATTTTGGAAAACCCTTTCTATCATAAGGAATTTAAGGATTGGGCATGATGTGTAATTAGATGCAAATCAATACTTTATAATCGTGGCATAGCCTTTATATACTGTCCTGCAAAAAAGGACAGCTATGATTGATTCGCCCAAAATTTTTTTAGTTGACGACGATCCGTTTTACGGATTGTTGTATGAGAAAATGCTCCGTCAGTTAGGTTTTCAGGATACCACCATTTATCAGGACGGACAGGAACTCATCAATGCACTTACACAGCATCCCGAAATAGTTTTTCTCGATCATAACATGCAAAACATGGATGGTCTTGAAGTACTTAAAAAAATTAAACGCATCAATCCGGATGTTTATGTGGTGTTTATTTCAGGACAGGAATCTCTTTCAGTTGCAGTAGATGCACTGAAGTACGGTGCTTTCGACTATATCATAAAAGGTGAAGGAGACCAGAAGAAGATTGCAGCTGTACTTGAAAAAATCAGAACAGTACGAACAAAACTAAGTGAGGACAGGAAAAATAAAAAAGGGAATTCCGGATTTTTCGGACGAATTAAATCGGTGCTGTTCATACTACCGGTTGTGATAGCCCTAGTTGGTTTAAACGGATGCACAGCACAGCATTTATTCAGCAAAAACGAATCGGTTACAAAACTTGTTGTTGGAGATACCGCATGGTTTAAAAATGATCCCAACTACGAATACTGTATTCGTAAAGATGATAAAATCACCATCAGTGTCTGGAATCACGACGATCTTAGTGTAGGCTCGTTGTACGGCATTTACAATTCAAATGAAGTATATGGCAAGTGGCTCATGGTTGATGCTGCCGGTAACATTCCGGTGCCGCATATCGGTGTTGTGAATGTTGGCGGACTAACAATTCGTCAGGCCAAAGACACGCTCATCAAGCGTTATTCTGCATTGGTTGTAAATCCGGTGCTTGAAGTGAAAGTACTTAACAAGGATGTTACGGTGCTTGGAGAAGTAAAAACGCCCGGAAACTACCTGCTCGAAAAAGAAAACAATTCACTTATTGAGCTTATCGGTCGCGCCGGTGATTTTGAATTTTATGCAGATCGCAAACATATTCAGGTGTTGCGGATGGCCGACGGCTTACAACGAAAGATAACGGTAAATCTTACCGGCCGCGATCAAAAATTTGAAACCAATATTCAGCTTCATCCGCATGATATTGTAGTTATTCCATCGCGCCGAGGTAAAATGTGGGATAAAAAATCAGGATCGGTGATTCCGGTTGCCAGTGTTATCAGTGCATTGGCGCTCGTTTTCAATTTTTTCAGATAAGCAGCAGCTATGAAAATTTCAGCACTTCTGCCTCCCGTTCTTCGGCCGCTGTATCGGGGTTTGCCAATTGTAATTGTATTTATGGTTACAGCTGTTTTCATAGCTGCACGCTATCTGCGCTATGTAACACCAACCTACGAGAGTACAACGTTTATCAAACTTGCCGATAATCATGACGGAGCTTCGGGGACAAATCTATTCCGCGATTTTGATGTTTTTGCGACAAGCAACAAAATAAGTGCAGAAGTGGAACTGCTTAAATCAGGTGTTTTGCTCGAAAAAGCGGCGAAATCACTCGACCTCAATGTTACTGTTTCGCGTATCGGAAAAATCAATAAAACAGAATTGTATAAAAACTCGCCGGTAACAATTGTATCGCGATTGAATAATGAAGATTGGTACGATAAAAACTTTACGCTAATTATCAGTATCAATATGCTTACCGTAGTTTGCCCTGACGGTAAAAAATATCAAACGCAGTTTGGTCAGGAATTGAATACTGACGGAGGCGATATTCTGATTGTAAAAAATAACGAAGTACTTGCTGAACGCCCCAAACTGCAGATTGATGGGAATTATGAATTTACCATTAATAGTATTGGCCGGCAGAAATCAATGATTGGACAGCAGCTTGATGTCATGTCTGTTGACAAGGAAGTTCCTGTGCTTCGGATCAGTTGCAGGAGTGCAGTTCCGGAAAAAGCTGCCGACATGGCCAATGCTATTGCTATGGCGTATCTCAACGATTTTGTAGAGACGAAATTTTCGGTGGCAGACACAACTAAAAAATTTCTTGATCAGCAACTTGAGTCCTACGGACAGCGGTTAAGTACCAGTGAAGATAATATTGAGATGTATCGTGATACACACAACATCATCAATATCCGCCAGGAAACGGAAACAGATCTTCGAAAAATTGCTGATCTGAAGAAACAGTTAATAAGTGTGCAAATGAGTCTCTCAGCAGTTGATAGTCTGAATGCTGCAGTTTCAAAAGGTGCTGACAGGTTTTTAGAACTTGCGCCCAACTTTGAGCAGTTTACTGATCTGCTTTCGACCGAAATTGTTTTGAAAATAAAAGCATTGCAAGCTGAAAAGAAAGAGCTGCTGACTCGCTATACACCCGAACACGAAAAGGTAAAACTTACTGATGCAAAAATGTCAGATCTTATTCTTTATCTGCGAGAAAGTATTTCCAACTCAAAAACGGCATTGCAAATCAAACGCTTTGAACTTGAACAAGGTATCCGCGATGCAGAAGCCGTATTTATAGGGCTTCCCAATCGTGAGCGGAAGATGAATGATCTTGAGCGTGATTTCAGTCTCAATGAACAACTCTATCGATTTCTTCACGAGAAAAAAACAGAAGCAGAAATTGCACAGGCTGCCCGGATTGCATTTCATCGCATCATTACAGTTGGTGATATTCCGCGAAAACCAGTTTCTCCGAACACCGGACTTCTCAAAATTGTATCGGGCCTGCTCGGACTGCTTGCTGCAATTACACTTATTTACAGTATTCATTTTCAAAAAGCCCGTGTTAATGATGCTGATACATTGCAGCGGACAACATCGCAGCCGCTTGATGCAAGTATTCCGTTCATAAAAACAGTATCAGAAAAACAATTGTTTTTTCGTAAATGGTTTATTGAGCTTGAGCTCAGAAATATAATTTCTGACAAGAAGGTTATTGCTGTTAATTCTACAAGATCCGGAGAAGGCAAGCACTTTACAGCCACTGCGCTTGCTGCTGCTGCTGCCGCCGCCGGGTACAATGTTGTACTTGCCGATACCGATGGAAAGATTTCGGGGAACGATATTCCTGCTGGAGTTGTTTATATTGATGCATCAGCATTGCATGAAATCCACAGCAAAGAAACCGTACTTCGTTTAATCGAAAGCTGGAAGACGACCAATAATTTAATCATCTGGAAAAATGCGGAAGCCGAATCCAATCCCGACGCTCTCAATATTATGGCAGCTTCCGACACGAATTTTTTCCTCGCCGACAGCCGCATTACAAAACGTTCAGCAATTACGAAGTTCGATCAGTTAAGCAGTGAACTTAAACTTCCCGGAACAGCTTATTTACTTAACCGTTCGGACTATACACCTAGTTTGATCCGCGAAACTTTATTGAGCATACGTAAGGTTTTTTCAGTTGTGAACGCCTACAAAAACAAATCATAATGTTTTTGAAAACAAACATCAATCGTTTTACAGTTCTCGCTGACCAGGCCGTAGTCAGTGGTTCGGCATTACTGGCTGCTGTGCTCATTGCACGAAGTATTGGTGTTGAAGGGTATGGAAAATTTTCGGCAGTAGTGTTGATTCATTATTTACTGCTGGCCATACAGCAAGCGTTTATCACAGGAATTTATCAGGTCAACTGCAGCCGGATGCAGCGTAAAAGAAAGCAGCAATATACAGCCGCGGTGCTTGTGCTTTCGTCAATACTGCTGGTATTTATGCTCTTTGTTCTGGTTGCTTTTCGCAGCATCCCGATTGCTTTTGTACAGCAACTTCCTGCTGTTCAAGTCTTACTTGTTTACAGCGGCAGTTTACTTATTGCCGATACTGTCAGACGTATGCTGCTTGCTGCCGGCAAAAACAGTTTGGCGCTGTTGCTCGATTGTTTTGCTGCGGGTATGCAACTGCTTATTTTATTTTATCAGCGCAATTCACTTACTGTTGAATCAGCACTTGTGATTGGCGGTCTTACAGCTTTACCTTCAGCAATTGCCGGTATTTTTCTGCTGAATAAACAGCCTGTCACTGCAAAATTGTTTGGTTTTACAGTTCACATGCATTATCGCCGTGGCCGTTGGTTATTTTATACCGCATTGCTCCAATGGAGTTCAGGTAATTTTCTGCTTCTCGCTTTATCGGCCAGAACCGGTGCAGCCGCATTAGGTGTGTTACGATTAGGGCAACAGCTTTTCGGAACGTTTACATTAATACTTCAGGCTGCTGAAACTTATGCTTTGCCGCGTGCTTCAGCAATTGCAGGTAATCGCATGCTGCTTATTTCCGGGTTGCAGCGTATGACGGGGACGTTATTGATGCTTTATATTCCGTTTGCTTTGTTGCTCTGCCTGTTCAGTAATGAACTGTTTGAATTACTCGGAGGAACAACAGCAGCGGGAAGTAAAAAACTGATTGCCGGACTGGCTGCTGTATATGCGCTGGTAACGCTAGGTTATTCAGTGCGCACAGCTATGCGGAGTTTGCAGCTTAACAAACTCTATTTTCTCGGCGCATGCTTATCGGCAGCAACAGCTCTGCTGGCATTGCTGTTGCCCCCTGCCAACGGATCTGAAGTTGTAGCAGGATTATTCTTTGCACAATTCGTTCCGCTTTCATTCTGGATTTTTTCACTTCACAACAAACACCAACTACCATGGAAATCATTCATCTTGTTCTCGGCAAAGCCAATCCTGAAAGGATGAACGGCGTTAACAAAGTTGTTTATGAGCTGGCCTCACATCAGGCTGCATCAGGCCTGCCGGTTCAGGTTTGGGGAATTACCCAAAATCCGGAGCACGATTATCCGAAACGCAATTTTGCAACCCGTTTATTTATGGCTTCGCGCAACCCGTTTGCACTGAGCATAAAACTAAAACAAGCAATTGCAGCACAATCTGGGAAAGCGATCTTTCATATTCATGGAGGTTTTGTTCCGCGGTTTTATTCGGCAGCAGTTTGGATGAAGCGCAACAATGTGAAATTTGTATTCACACCTCACGGCAGTTACAACATACTTGCGAGGGAAAAAAGCAGTTTACGCAAGCGTATTTATACAATTTTGTTTGAGCGTAAACTACTGGCTGCCGCTTCGGCTGTTCACTGCATCGGAAAGAGTGAGGTGGATGGTTTGCATCAGGTAATGCCCGGAAAGCCCGCAATGCTTTTGCCATACGGATTTGAAGCTGCTGATGAATGTGCAACCTATCATGATCCCGGTCACGATTTTGTTGTCGGTTTTTGCGGTCGCATTGACATTCATACCAAAGGTCTTGATGCTCTTGTGAGTGGCTTTGCTGCATTTCGGCAGCGCAATACCAATGCACAGCTCTGGATTATTGGCGATGGCAATGAAACAGCACGCCTGCGACAACTTGTAGCCAATCACCGAGTATCCGATGCTGTAAAATTTTGGGGAAGCCGATACGGAAACGACAAGATGCGCTTGCTCAAGCAAATTACAGTTTTTGCCCATCCATCGCGCAATGAGGGTTTACCGGCATCAGTGCTGGAGGCTGCTTCATTAGGTGTTCCCTGCTTAGTCACAGAAGCTACAAATATTGGCAGCGCTGTAAGTAACTACAATGCCGGTGAAGTAATAGCACATACCGATGCTTTACAAATTGAGCAGGCATTGGATCGTTTGCGTATTGCTGTTTGCAACGGAAAACTTCCGGCTTTGCGCTACGGAGCTCGTCAGATGATCAGAAATGCATTTAGCTGGGAACGCATTATTCCTGAGTTTCAGCAAATTTATCAGGGAGCATGGAAAGCAGCTTGATTCAACCGCACCAGCGTTTTCTTCGTCGCACCTCGTGGCTGCTGGTGATCATTCTCTTTATAATGATCGGCGGTTTCTTTACGTGGAGTGAGAATGTTGCTGTAACGCGCGTTATTAAAGTTGCCAGCCGTATGTTTATGGTGGCTGCTGTGTTTGCGGTTCAGCAAAGTATTGTTAAACGCGGTGCTGTTGCTTCATTTACGTGGAAAAACAGAGCATCAATTATTCTTTATGTATCGTATCTGGGGTTGGGGCTAATTTCTTTGTTGTGGTCAACCAATCCCGGCTACAGTGCGCTGCAATGGTTTATGGATGCTCAGAGTTTGTTCTTTGCATTGCTGTTTATCCAATGTTTTATTCTTCTTGATCGTTATTTTTCGGAAAGCGGAATCCGATTTTATGCAATAACGGGCAATGCCATTTTCCTGATGATCCTGATTTTTGTTGTTGGGATGTTTACCGCTCCTGATGAGTTTTATCGAATGACACATGGCGGAGAAGAAGCTCGTTTGGGAGGATATTTTATGAATCCCAATGAACTTGGAATGCTTTGCGCTCTGGGCGTTTCCTGTTTGCTCTTCGATTTGTACGGAAAGACAAATAAAGTATGGACAATCATAAAAGTACTTGTGCTTGTTTATGCGTTGATCATGACCGGTTCGCGTTCTTCAACTATCGGGTTACTGCTTATTTTCTTTTTTCATATTCGCAGATCTGACAATAAAAAGCTGAAGGTTGCTATGTATGTTGGGGCTATACTTGCTGTGCCAGTTGCAATCGAAAAAATTATGATTAAAGAAGGTGGTGGTGGTCTTGATGAAGTGATGAGTATGACAGGACGGTTACCTTTTTGGGAAGCATTACTTACCGAAGGTTTGCCCAAAGAACCTTTTTTCGGTTTTGGTTTTATGCGAATTGCTTACAAAGATTATTTTCAGGGCGTACATACGTATGCCGGACAGATGACGCACAACACCTTTATTCAGGTACTCATGAATTTAGGATTTGTAGGATTTACAATTGTACTTTTCCAGTTGGTATTTGCAATTCGCGGCTTTATCAAAACCATTGATCAGGAAAAACGATTGATGTTTTTTGGAATGATGATTCCTCTGCTCATTAACTCATTTACGGAGTTCGGAATTTTTGGAGAAACGAATTACGGTATTCTGTTTTATCAGCTTATTGTGGTCTATATCTCACGCGATGTTTGCACTAGACTGACATCAGCCGAAAGGCTTTATATGAATAAAAAAAGACCGGAATGGTTCAGCAAAGTGAAATCCATTCCGGTATAAATTTATTCATCCATCAATGAATTACCCGCCTTTCAACACATGGAAGAATCCGACGGCGGGTTTTTCGAGATTGGTAGCTTCGAGTACATAATAGTAAACTCCGTCAACCACATTCCCGCCGTCCCAGTTGTTTGCATAATTATCGGTATGATATACTTTCACTCCCCAGCGATTGTAAACTGTTAAACGGGCATCGGTATAAAACTCAAGGTTAGTGAAAACCAGGTTGTCGTTTTTACCATCGCCGTTGGGTGTAATTACGTTTGGTGCTGTAATGTTGAACGGCAGCACAACAAACTCACTGCAAATAGTATCGTAGCAGGGCGTGGCTGTTGCCACAAACAGGCATACATTGTAAGTGCCCGGATTTGCGTATGAGTAGCTGGGATTTTGCTGAGTAGAGTTGTTTCCGTCGCCAAAATCCCAAGCCCATGATACAATGTTACCGCTCGAAATACTGCTGTTGTCGATGAAGTTTACCGTATCGCCCGAGAAACTTGTTGGCGGCGTTGCGGTAAATGCTGCAGCTGGAATCGGGTTGGCATTTACCGTTACCGAAGCTGATGTTCCGGTGCAGTTGTTGGTATCGGTAACTGTTACTGTGTAGTTCCCCGATCCGACTACGTTTGTGGCACCGGTTCCGCCATTGCTCCAAATGAATGAGTTGTAGGCCGGATTGGCTGCTGAGAGTGTTGTCGTTGCTCCGCAGAAATTGAGCACCCCGGTAATGACCGGAATTGGTGCGGGGAGTTCGGTAATGGTAATTGTATCGCGCTTGAAGCAACCATCATCGGCAACAGTAACAATGTATGTGCCTTGTGTTGCGCCGGTAATTGAATCAATGTTCATTGGGCCGGGATTCCACATTACACTGTCGTAACCGGGGTTGCTGATGTTCAGCGTAACGCCCGGTGTATTCTGGCAGTATTCATCAAGCCCTGTAATTACGGGCGGCGGAAGCTGAAAAGTATCTACAAAGATATTTACCGAAAATGTTGCTGTGCCCACTGGTGTTCCGTTGTCGGTTCCGGTAAATGTAAATGTATTGATACCGAAGTTTGTTGCATCAGGCAGGAATGTGCCGATGAGAATGCCGGCCGGGCCGGGCGTATTTGAAACTACCGTAAAGTTTTGCGGTGCAGTATTGGTTACCGTTACTGTTTGTGTGGGTTCAGGCGCAAAGAAAGTGGCGGTAAGTGTAACGGCATTTCCTTCGCAAATGCGGATTGTATCGCCGCAGTAGGGCTGAACGGTGGTTGTGTTTCCGGCAGCATCGGTAATGGTCATGCTCGGAATGGGGGGAATGTTGCCAATTGCGCAGGTATTGAACACAAAGTTTTGATTGTCGAGCCAGCTCACCTGATCGTTGTTGCCAAACGGACCATCATAAGCAGAACCGGGCTGGTCGAATTGTCCGAACTGTATGTAATCAACGCCATTGCCGAGGTTAGCACCTACAGTTGCCGGTGTTCCGCCAAAGCCATTTATTCCGCCCGAAGCATCGCCGGTAGTCCATTGCATATCGCCGTAGCAAAACGAAACGTTGTTGCCGCCCGGAATAAGCGGATCGGTGCCGTCGGTAATGATGAGCTGAAAATCGTTGAGTTTATCATCGTAACTGGCAAAATAGCCAACGGTTTCCCAGCGAACAATGAGTGCTGTGGGTGTTACTTTGTAATAGACTAATCCGGAGCCAAGGCCACGCGTATCCACATCGGCCCAGAAAGGTGCAACCATTGAGAACTGTGCGCTGGGGAAGCCTACCGCAGAAAAAGTGGCATACGATGCGCCAAACGAAATATTTCCATTATTGTTAATGAAACAGCTTGTTTGGTTTTGACCATAAAAACAAAACTGAAACGGAATCGGAATATTTCCTGATGAACCATCGTCGTTGCGATACTCAGGCGGATTTCCGAAGTTGAACGGCACAATTGTAAATGTGCTGTCGAGCTGTATCATGCAATCACAATCGGTTGACTGTGTGGTAACCGATGGTTGAATGCGGGCATTTACAGGCTGCGCAGTGTTCCAG
>CALRTD020000125.1:0-9870 GCA_943371015.1 Synechococcus sp. UW140
TTATTGATAACAACGACCGCTGTCCGGATGTAGCCGGTTCAGACAAGTTTGCCGGTTGCCCCGATACCGACGGCGACGGCACCCCCGACATTGACGATAAATGCCCGAACGAACGCGGCCGCGCAAACCTTGCAGGATGTCCCGACAGCGATGGCGACGGCATTCCGAATGCACAGGATAAATGCCCGAATCAGGCCGGTTTACCCGCCAACAACGGTTGTCCCGAAGTAAAAGAGGAAACCAAGAAAGTGCTTGCCCAGGCGTTGGCTGGTGTACAGTTTGAAACCGGAAAAGATGTCATCAAGAAATCATCGTTCGCCATTCTTGATAATGTGGTGAAAGTGATGTTGGAAAATCCCGAATACAAATTGAGCATAGAAGGCCATACCGATAATCAGGGCGATGATGCCAAGAACCTTGATCTCTCGCAACGCCGCGCCAATGCCGTAATGAAATATTTGACCGACAAAGGTGTTGATGCCAAACGTTTGCGTGCCACAGGTTACGGAGAAACCAAGCCTGTTGAAACAAACGACACCGCCCCCGGCCGCGCCAAAAACCGCCGTGTAGAATTTAAAATAGAATTTTAACCACCATGCACAAAATAACAATGCCCTGTTTCGCAAGAAACAGGGCATTGTTATTTTGTACCCCAATGAATTCTGGTGGCATTCCGGTGTCATTCTGGTGTCATTCTGGTGGCATTCCGGTGTCATTCTGGTGGCATTCCGGTGGCATTCTGGTGGCGGCGCGATGCATCGCGTCGCGGCTAGAATGCCCGGCTAGAATGCCTGGCCGCAGCCGTAACAAATCCCCCTTCAAATCAAACATCGCCCCGAAGTATGTAATTTCGCAGAGATGAAACTGTTTACCATTCCCAACCTCTTTACCCTCGGCAATTTGCTGTGCGGCTGTTTGGCCATAGTTTTTGCCTTAGACGGCGATCTGAAATGGAGCGCCTATTTGGTAGGCATAGCCGCCGTGCTCGATTTCTTCGACGGCTTTGTAGCGCGCCTGCTGAATTCGAGTTCGCCCATTGGCAAAGAATTGGATTCGCTGGCCGATTGCGTTACGTTTGGCGTGGTGCCGGGTATTGTACTGATGCAATTGATGAATGCCGATTTGCAGGAGAAACATTTTGCAGCATCGTATGCAGCGGTTCATGCCGGAGAAACCACATTAACTACCGCTCCGGTAATTTTCCCGATTGCGCTGATTGGTTTACTGGTTTCGCTTTTCTCGGCCTTGCGTTTAGCAAAATTCAACATAGATACCCGGCAATCCGAATCGTTTATTGGTGTACCCACTCCGGCAATAGCTATGCTTGTAGCAGCGCTTTCGCTGATGATTGGTGTGCTGCCGGAAACGCTGCACAACACAAGAGATGTATTTACAACGGGAAGTGATGGAGGTTGGACTATTTATCCTCCGTTGTCAAATAATCCTGTTTCACCGGTTATTAAGTTTATCAGTAATTACTGGTTTCTGGCCGTGTTTTCTGTAGTTGCTTCGTTCCTGCTCATCAGCGAAATTCCCCTGTTTGCCCTCAAGTTCAAGAAATTTGGCTGGAAAGGCAATGAAGTGCGTTACAGCTTTTTGCTGGGTTGTGTGGTTATGATTGTGCTGTTGGGCTACGCAGGCATTGCGCTGAGCATTGTGGCGTATATTCTGCTTTCGGTGGTGCTTGGGTTAATGAACCGTGGTAATATAAATGCAGAGTAAATCATTCTTTACAATCGTTCTCCCAAATTAGTTTGCCGTTGGCATACCTTCTTTTACATATTACTTCACCTGATTCATTGTAGATTAGTGTGAGACCATGTTGTTCATTTCCAATCCATGTTGATTTTTCTTTTATCCGGCCATTTGTAAAGAAGATTTTACATTCTTTCAGATTTTGATCAGTGCCAATACATTCCCGTATCAGAATACCATTTTCATCCCATTCACTGATATGAAATTGGTAATAATCCGTAATTACAGACTTTAATTTTTTATTACCATACCAGATACTATCTATATAATAATATTGATAGTGGTAAAATTGCTCAACTTCCCCGTAGTGATTCGTTTTTGTACATCTATAACGGAGTGAGGTATCTGATAAAGCAAAAAATGTAGTACAGACTCTTTCGGAAAGTAATTGATTAATATAGTACTCCTGATTAATACTCATCTTTTCGATGCCGTTTGATTTATACCAGAATCTTGTATTGATTTCAGTAACTGTATCATTCGCGATGTAGGTAGGATATTTTATTTCTTTTTGAATTTCTTTTTCAGTTTGAATATTTAAATAAAAAATTCGTTCAACTGTTGGTCTAGGCTCATTGTAGCTGTTAATGAGTTGATTTTGATGTAAATAAAAAAGGCGGTATTTCAGTGTTCCTTTTTTTTCAAATTGTAATTGTCGTATAGTGTCACCCAAATAATCATATATAATCCAGTTATTTATTTCAACGCCATTTTCATAATATCGTTCTTCGCAAACAGTTCCGTCAATATACCAAAACAACCATTTTCCATGAGGTTTTCCCTCTTTGAAGTAACCTTGTGCAAGATTTACTCCGTTATCGTATTTTACAAGAAATTCGCCGTTTCGTCGAACTGGCTTTATTATTTGTACGGGTTTCCCGATGGAAGGAGACAGGGGAAATGGGAGTTGTTGAAAACTGTCTAATTCTAAAGCATCAAGCATAAGTGAGGCATATTCTTTAAACGTTTCATCTGAGTGAATAAGTTCAGGATTAACACTTGCTAAAAGTGCCATTTCCGGATACGGTATGGGATTATACTCCTGAAATAAATACATGTTAACACGTAATGTTCTCTGCTTATAAAAGAATGATCCTGATAAAATCTCCAGTTCAAGACCATTTATTTTTTTTAGCGAGTTATTTAGTGTCTTTTCGCTTAAATAAATTGGATGATATCCCCCCGGTAAGTAAATCTCCTCCAGATTAGTCAAAAGGCTTAATACGCTGTCTGTACGATAAGAACCCGTTACATGACACCAGTCTTCGGCACATTGTTCGTAGTATTTTTGGGGATTTATTTGTTCGCAGGCAACAATGAGTGATTTTAATTTGGGTATGTTTTCCAGTCCCTCAGGAATATCCTGATATTCTCCAATCAGTACTTGTTCAAGATTGGGGAATTGTGACGGTGAAAAAGGGATTTTGTGAAACTTTTTTCCTGCGAATCCCAGTCTTTTCACCTGAGGCATAACCCCAGTGGCTGAGGAGTCGATACGTATTGCCTGTTCGGTAAATACTTTTTCGATTTCTGTATTTTTCCAACTACCGGGTACAATTACATACAATTGTTCTTTTCGATCTTTTTGTGGAGCAGCATTGAGCTGGATTCCGAACAAAAGCAGGTAAAATACAAAGAAGGATGCTTTTATGAAATTGATCATGCCTTAACGGGGTTTGCCTGAAGTTAGCCTCAAATAAACGATCTCGGGCTAATTTTATTGGATTTTCGGCTAAAAAGAAGTTCGATATGTTACCCCCAAATTATTGCTCAAAACACGTACCTTTGCACCGCAAATCTGAATCAATCAGCACCACATGAAATTCAAAGCCGAAATTGACGTAATGCCGCACAAAGCATTGCTCGACCCGCAAGGCAAAGCCGTATCCGGCAGCATGAAAAACCTGAACCTTCCTGAAATCGACAATGTGCGCATTGGAAAGCATATTTCGCTGGAAGTTGAGGCCGACTCCAAAGCTACTGCAGAAGCTAAGGTTGACGAAGCCTGCAAAAAACTCCTCGCTAATCCGATTATGGAGTTTTACGAGTTCAAGGTTACTGAGGCTTAATTCAATATTTATCGGCAAGAAACTAAACAGCAACAGTTCATTCATCAATGCGCTGCTGCTGTTTTGTGTTTTTGCGGTATGCAAAACTGAACTGTGATGAAGTGGTATTCGATGCCTGTTGCTGTTGTGGCGTATTCAATGCTGGTGGTGCTGGGCTTTGCGGCGCTGTTTAACTATATTGGCGGTTCGCCGCTTTCGACATTCTGGTATGTGATCGGCATTATTGCTGCGGCCTACCTTGTCGCGGCTTTTATTCTCAGTAAAATAAATATTCACTGGGAAATTACGGTTCTCATACAGGTTGCCTTAGTACTTGGCCCGGTGCTGTATTTTGTGAACAACAACGAACCTTACAAAGCTCCTGTTTTTGTATTTGTGGTGAATCCGGGCTATGCTGGTCCGCTTGAAATAACCTTCAAAGAAACTGCCGAAACACAGGTCAAGAAACGTGCCGATACACTTTTCTTCCCGTTCGATGTGGAAGGCAAAATACAATTGCAGGAAGATTACCGGATGGTAAAAGCGGCCATGGAAACCAACTGCTATTACATGTATACCGACCGCAGTCGCGATCGTATTCCGTTTGTGCGAAGCCGCACCATGCTTCCGGCCGACAGTACAAAAAAGGTATTGGTTTCAGGCGAATCGGAAGTGCAGGGTTCTAAAATGAAACTGCTGAAGTACGAAGTGAAAAAAGCCGGAGAGGTGAAATTCTAAGTGTAAAATGAAAAGTGAAAAGTGAAAAGTGTTTTTTGATAGCCCCCAAAAAACCTTGTTGCGTCGCGATGCATCGCGACGAACAGTGTAAACTGGTTTTGTTAACCCAAACAAAAATCCTTTCTAGCCTCGCGACGGTTCCTTTAAACAAAAATCCCTTTTCCGTCAGGAAAAGGGATTTTTGTTTTTATTCAAATTAATCCTGCGGAGGATCAGGAGCAGTAGTGTAGTTCGCTTTTTTAGGCTTTAATGTTTTCGGGAAAATTACATTTACCAATTCTTCGCTTTGGGTGAGCAGTGTTACGGAAATTCCGTTTACAATTGTGTGCGGAACATCGTATTTGAGTTTGGGTTTGTAAGGCTCGTAGGTGCCATTATCAAGCAGTCGGTACATGGCGATAATTTTACCGTCTTTTACTTCAACGCGACCATTGTAGCAGCGGGCTTCATCGCCGGTGCGGATGCTGATGATGATATTGTCGTGGGTGCCATCGGCAACAGTTTCGGCGCCGCGCTGTTCAAATTTTTCTTCCCAGCGGGTGTAGCAGTTGTCTTGCTTGGGCGTTGTTGTGGTTTGCGCGTTTGCCGGTAAAATACTGAGCGCAATAATTGCCGCAAGGCTTGTGAGTATGGTTTTAATCATTCGCGTGGTTTGACTGGTTGTTTTGCTAAAGATAATTATGAATGTTGAATGTTGTTTACCGAATTATTGAAGAGGCATAAAAACTGCTGAGAACTTCCGGTTTTCAGTTGAACGAAAAAAATGAACCTAAAGGTTCATACTTGTGATGATGAAAAATAAATTTGGAAAATCCTGTTTTTGCAGTTTACATTTGCCCCCGATAAGGTATGATACGTTCACCGGTTTATTCTGGTGACTAAAGTTCGGTTAGTAGTTAATTTTTTGTTTCATTTTATTGATGATTAACACCAATGACACTCGTAAAAACCTACGGCTGCGCCGTTCAGGGAATTCAAGCCAGTACAGTTACTGTTGAAGTAAACATTGCCACCGGCATCAACTTTTTTATTGTAGGTCTGCCCGACAGTGCTGTAAAAGAAAGTCAGCAGCGCATTGATGCAGCCTTGCGTAATAACGGTTTCCGGATTCCCGGCAAAAAGATTACCGTAAACATGGCTCCGGCCGATTTGCGCAAAGAAGGCTCTGCTTACGATTTAACCATTGCCGCCGGAATTTTGGCCGCCTCTGAGCAAATGCCGGGGCACGAGGTTGATAAGTATGTAATTATGGGGGAGCTTGCGCTGGATGGTGAGCTGCGGCCGATTCGCGGTGTTTTGCCGATAGCCATGCAAGCCGCTGTAGCCGGTTTCAGCGGGCTGATTGTACCTGAAGCCAATGGCCGGGAGGCAGCAGTAGTTGACGGCTTGCCGGTTTATGCAATGAAGCACCTGAGCGAGGTAATTGCATTTTTCTGCGGCGCAAAACCGGAGCCTTTACAGCTTGATCTGGCTGCCGAATTTGTAACCGAGCCGGTAATTACCGATGCTGATTTGTACGAAGTAAAAGGCCAGCCGTTAGTGCGCCGCGCATTGGAAGTCGCAGCATCGGGCGGGCATAATATTTTGATGATCGGGCCGCCGGGTGCGGGTAAAACAATGCTTGCCAAACGCTTGCCGGGCATATTGCCGCCCATGAGTTTGCGCGAAGCATTGGAAACCACAAAAATTCATTCGGTTGCTGCGCGCACCGGTGCCGGAAGTGGATTAATAACACGCAGACCATTCAGAGCTCCGCACCACACGATAAGCGATGTGGCATTGGTTGGCGGCGGCGGCATTCCGCAACCCGGCGAAATTTCGTTGGCGCATAACGGTGTACTTTTCCTCGATGAACTTCCTGAGTACAAACGCTCAGTACTGGAAGTGATGCGCCAGCCGCTCGAAGATCGCTTAGTCACCATTTCAAGAGCAAAATTTACGGTCGAGTATCCGGCGGGCTTTATGCTTGTCGCATCCATGAATCCATGTCCCTGCGGCTATTTCAGCCATCCTACTAAGCCGTGTGTTTGTCCGCCGGGCGCTGTGCAAAATTATATGAACCGCATATCCGGTCCGCTCCTTGATCGCATTGATATGCACGTGGAAGTATCGCCGGTTGGTTTCAACCAGCTTACTGATGTGAATCCCGGTGAGCCCAGTTCGGCAGTACGCGAACGGGTAGTGCGTGTGCGAGAACTGCAATTGCAGCGCTTTGCAGGAACAAACGGCATCTATTGCAATGCACAAATGACCACATCAATGGTGCGCGAATTTTGCCGGCTTGATGAGGAAGGCAGCGCACTGCTGAGAACAGCAATGGAAAAACTCGGATTATCGGCACGGGCATTTGACCGTTTACTTAAGGTCGCCCGCACTATTGCCGATATTGCCGGAGATACAGCAATCCGCACCAATCACCTCCGGGAAGCAATTATGTTTCGGAATCTTGATCGCGCCAATTTTTATGCGAATTGAAGCACTGCGGTAACCGCATGTTGCAATCGGTTGCAGTAACAATATGTGATACAGGTTCTGAACCCGTGATATTGTTGTTGCGTGCACAGTTTAATGAAATATGCGGTGTCCGATATGCCGGATGCTATGGAAATACATATACCCGAAAAGCAAAGAATAAGTAATACATTACCTACTATAAATAGTTTACAAAAGTTTTTACGCGAAACACAATTTGAACTGCTTCCGTCTCAACCCAAACTTTCATACCCAATGATTACGCGCTATGTCAGAAAATTGATGAATGGTGAACATCCTCCGCCAATTAAAATTGAAGGACAAACTATTGTTGACGGACATCATCGCTACATAAGCTGCTGCTTTGTTGGCATTCAGGTCGAACGACATCCATATTGCAGGCCAAAAGCCAATGAAATAACAAACTGGGATTTGGTTGTCGTAGATGAAGAAGATTATTGTAAATGATGTGGGTACTTGAAAAAGGCGATGGGAGGATGTATATTTGTGGGATGAGAGTATTACTGGATATTGATGGCGTAATGGTAACCACACCCTCCTGGAAACAGGTTGAGGTGCTGGAAGACCGTTTCTCAGCTTTTAATAAAAGAGCTGCGGCTTGCCTGCAAAAAATTCTCTCTGAAACAAACGCATCTTTGGTTCTTACTACATCTCACAAATCAAGATTCAATCCCTCAGAATGGAAATCCATTTTTAAAAAACGAGGTATTGATGTCTCAAAAATAGAGTGCTTAGAAAAGAACAACTCCAATTTAAACCGCAAAGAAGAAATCCTGAACTGGTTTACAAACACATCTCAACCACAAGATCAGCACTTCGTTATCCTTGATGATGACAAATCTCTTAATGATTTGCCCGCATCACTCAAAAAGCACTGTGTAATTACCAGTTCTCTTATTGGTTTAAACGAGGAGGCGGCTCAGCAAGCCATTTGTATTCTCAACAGTAAATCTTACTACTAGCAGTCACAAGAAAAAAGCGATAACCTTTTTGTGTTATCGCTTTTGTTTTTTCAGGCAGGTTGATCTAATCGTTTAAACGGCAATACCGATTACCAGCACATCATCAACCTGAGCGAGATTTCCTTTCCATGTATTGAATTTTTCATTCAGGATTTTTTGTTGTTCGGGCATGGGTAGTTGATGATTTTGCAGTAATAATTCCTGAAATCGCTTTACCATAAATTTCTTGCCTTTATCTCCTCCAAACTGATCAGCATAGCCATCGGTTGAGAGGTAGATCCTGTCGCCGCTTTCTAGTTGGAGCTGATGTGTATTGAAAAGCAAATCAGTATGCGTGATTTGTCCGGCGATTGATCTTTTGTCGGCTCTTATTTCGCAGAATGTATTGTTTCTGATGTACCAGAGTGAGCGGTTAGCTCCGGCATAACGCAGGGTATTTTGCTTTGTATTGATAATGCATAACGCAATATCCATTCCATCCTGCGTTTCGCCGCCAGCGTCTTGTTTGAGCGCATGCCTTACACCGATATGCAGTTCGTTCAGGATTTGACCGGGCTCTGTGAGGCCGCGTTCCAGAATAAGCTGGTTCAGCAGTGTGTGACCAATCATACTCATAAATGCGCCGGGAACACCATGCCCGGTACAATCAACACAAGCAATGTAGAGTTCGGTTTTATTCTCAGCAAACCAGTAGAAATCGCCGCTTACAATGTCTTGCGGCTGATAAAAGAGAAATGTATCAGGAAGGTGTTTGCTGATTTCCTCCGGAACGGGAAGAATTGCCCGCTGAATCCGTTTTGCATACTGAATGCTGTCGCGAATATCAGTGTAAGCCGATTCGAGTTCCGATTTCTGGATTTCAAGCTGCTGCTTTTGGTTTCTGACTTCTGCTGTTCTTTTCTCAACAATAGCCTCCAGTCTGAGCTTTTGTTTGCGCAGTTGTCGGGCGCTGATCAATGTTGTGAGCCATATAAGCCCGGCTAGCAGCAAGACGTAAGCTGTATAAGCCCATCCGGTTCTGAACCATGGCGGAAGTATGGTAAATGTAAAAGAAGATGGCTGCGAAATAAGGCCTGATATAGATACTGCACGAACATGAAACGTGTATGTTCCTTCTGGCAGGTTGGTATATTGCTTAAAGGTAAGTTCTTGGTTGTCGTGCCAGCTTGTATCAAAACCTTCGAGCTTGCACTGGAAAAAAATGGAACGATTAAAGTCGATGTATGGTGCAGCAAAATGAAATGTTATATCGCGATAGTGATAGTTGAGTGATTGTGATAACGTGAAATTGATTTCGGAAGCATCTTCGCGCAGCATCGAGTCTTTACCGGTAATTACTTTTCTGATCAATGCCTGAAAAGGCGATTGCTGCTCTTTAAGAATTGTTTTTCTATTGATATTCAGAATACGCGTATTGGATACTGCCCAAATAAAATTTTGAGAAAGCAGTGTTTGATTGGCAGCAGATAAGTCCGGCATCCCACTGTATCTTACACCTGAGTAATGGGCCTTTCCGTTTATTTCACCAAAGAAGATGCAGGGTTTTTCATTATCACTGTATAGCATCAGACCGGGATCTATCGGTAACCGAAGATCAACGACTTTGTTGCTGTAAAACTGATTTCGTATATCATCTGCTTTACTGAAACAAACCGATGTTTTTGTTTTATCAAGTTCCGGACGGTAACGAAGTGCGTTTCTGTCGCTCAGGAAATAGGTACTGTCGCCAATTTCAACCGGATAAAAATTATCGGTTTCCCAGCCGTTGGTGGTTGTGTATTTTCTGCTGCTGAGGTATGTTTCTGAAATTCCAATTTCTATATAAATTGCTTCTTTGAAGCGTGTAGTACACCAAATTGCATACCGGTCTGATT
>CALRTD020000126.1:0-9852 GCA_943371015.1 Synechococcus sp. UW140
ACAGAGCTGGTTCGTGAACTCAATACCAAAGTAAATCACAGTGCAAAAGGTGACCGGTTCATTACCCTGTTTGTAGCCAAATACAATTTAGTGACCCGAGTCATGCATTACATCAATGCCGGGCACAATCCACCACTGCTCATTGCCCCCGACGGGGTTACGCAACTTACTATTGGTTGTACCGGTTTGGGTATGCTTGATGAACTCACGAAAGTAAAAGAAGGCATCATTAACGTAAGTCCGAACTCCATGCTTTGCTGCTACACCGATGGTTTAGTAGAGCAAACCAACGAAGCCGGAGAAGAGTTTGGAATGGAACGACTTCAGGAAATTTCATGGGCAGAGCGGGTGATGAATCCGAAGGCGTTTAACGCCATGCTGCTCAACCAGATTGAAGCGCATAAACAGCATCTGAATTATGTGGATGATATTGCGCTGTTTACCTGCAGATTGCATTAGGATATAAACTCAAACCTTCGAGGTTTCAGAAACCTCGAAGGTTTGAGTTTATATCCTCGAAGGTTTGGTTTTATAACCTCGAAGATTTAGTTTTTAGAAACCTCTTGAGTTGACGCTTTCTCCGGCACAATCCACAAATCAGCCGCTACAAGCATAGCCGCAAAAGCCCAGAACGGAATTGCGGCTTTGTCGGTGTCCAGAAAATTGTTGAGGGTGCCGTGGATGAAGTACGTAACCAAGCCCAGCAGCACCGAAAGCAAAACAGCACGCATTTCGCCGGGCTGCATTCTGTGGTACAGCCGCCAGCCGGTCCAGAGGATGGTAACTACAATGCCTAGCATCGACAGCAGTCCGAATACACCGCTTTCGCAAAGCGGGCCAATGTATTCGCTGTGTGCATTGCCGAGATCGCCGGCATTGGTGCTGATAATTGTCTTTTCGTTTGAAAGCTGAAACGGCGCATACTGGAAACTGTATGTGCCGGGTCCCCAGCCCAAAAACGGGCGTTCTTCAAACATCCGCATCGCTGAACTCCAGCGGTTCAGGCGTTCGAGGTTGGATGCGTCTGTCGAAATATTTGAAATAGATTCGATGTGTTCAGCAAGATCATCTGACGTGTCCTGACGGTTTTTCTCGAGCTTCATGAGAATATCTGTCCACGAAAAAGCGAGAATAAGAAATGCCGCAATGCCTACTGTTGCCAGCCAAACAAACTTGATGCGCAGCCGCAGGATTACAAAGAGTAAGAATGCGCCAATGAGACTCACCCATGCGGCACGGGTGTATGAAAAAATCAATGCTGTTAAGAAAATGAGCAGCAGCAGTCCTGCAATAATCCTTACGTTAATTCCGTAGCGGCGGCTCATGCTGAATGCAATGATTGCCGGGAAAAACATGGCCAGCGCGGCACCGTATGCTGTATGGTCGTTGTAGAAAGGCGACATAACCCAGTGCGCCGAGTCCTGATCAAAACCATAAAGTGAGTGGTTGAAAACGGTGTAGCCAATGACAATGGTAAAAGGCAAAATGTAGAGCCACAAAAACTTCCGGATATTGCTCATTTCTCGGAACATAATAACACCGAGGAAATAGAACGGCACAATAAACCAGAGTCGCGCAATCAAAAACTTGAGAGAAACCAGGGGCATTTCACTGGTCATAGTGGTAACGGCAATCCAGGCAAGATTAACCAGAATGGCAATAGTAACAGGGTGTGCAAGCAAGCGCCTGTCGAATTTGCCTTGCTGAATGAATTTAAGCAAAGCAAGCAGCAGAATGCCGGCCAGCAGCGGCTCCACGGGTAAGCTCAGTCCAATGCGAATATCCTGATTGGCAAGGTTAATGGAAAGCGGTGTAAGGAATACGCAAATGAGCAAGAGCTTATCGAGTGCAAAAATGGCCAGCGCAGCAACAAGCAAAACAGCTGGCAATAAATTGAGCCAGTAGAATTCGTTAATCATGCACACAGCATTGGCTGCGAGGAAAACCCCGCACCAGCCATACACCCAAAGCAGAGTGCGGCGGTTGCCCAAACCTTTATCGGGTTCCATCTGTTGCGAGTGCTGTTTTTTTATCGAGCAGTATAAAGAGGAGGAAGCTCAGGAACAATGCTGAAGCTGTTGCAATTACAACAATAAGCCAGCGCACCGGGTAAGATTTTGCGTCGGCCGGGTAGGGCGATGCTACTATGTTTGAGTAGGTAAGTTCCTTTGTTAAATCGCTAAGTGCCCGGTCGTATTCGGTGCGAACCATGCTGTAGTCTTTGCGCAACTTCTCCAGCTGATCGCTGTACCAGAGTAAATCGCCGCCTTTCAGACGCAGATTTCTGTATAGCGTATCGGCTTTGTCCGATTGCGCGCCTTTAGATTTCAGTATGCTGCGGGTTACTTCTCGGGTTTGCGATTCGTAGTCAAGTAACCCGTAATTCTCACGCAGCAATTGCATTTGCTTTCCGAGCGAGTCGATCTGCATTTGCTTTTGTGTAAGCTGGTCTTTGAAAATATTTACGACTTCACGGGTTTTCTCGCGCTGAAGGTTTCGTGCTTTTACGTTCACGAAATTAATCAGGGCTTTCACCATGGCGCATGCCGTGTCGGGGTTGGTATCGTAGATATAAATCAACACCGATTCAAATTCTGTTTTACGAACGATAACGTTTTCATCGTAAGAATTGAAGAGCAGCGTTTGTCCGTTTTTCTGTGTTGTATCTATGCCGTAAGTTTTTGCAAGTTTGAAGCGGTTTACCATCATAAAACGAACATCCGCAGAGCTAAACAACTGAAGCAATTGTTCGGAGGGTGTTTCGCTGGAATAGGGAATGATATTAACCGGATACACAACCGCCATCGATTTGTATTTGGGTTGAATAAACCACTCGCCGGAAAAAATAAAACCGCACAGCGCAGCAACCGCACCAATAATGGCGAGATGCAAGAACCGCTTACGGGCGATTTGAATCAAACTGGATTGCTCGAAGTAGTCAGACATTTCAGTAATCAGGCAGCTGAACGTGTTTGGTTACGAATGCGGCGGAGGTTATCAAAAAGAATCAACCCAAGCACGCCGAAAATTAATGTAGCTACTGTACTTACAGCAACAATAAGCCAGCGCACGGGATACGATTTACGTTCGGCCGGATACGCTTTATTTACGATAAACTTGTAAGGGAGGACTTGTTCATTGTCAACTTTTGCCTCTTCATATTTTGTTTTGAGCAGGTTGAGCTGCTGGCGCTGGATGTACAGGTTTTCACGAATGGCCATGTAAGCGGAACCGTAAGAGGCAATAATGTTCAATTGCTCGCGCAGTGATGCAATCGCCCGCTGATCGCCTTTTGAAAGGGCAATAGCATATTGCTCGCTGGTAACTTCTGATTGTGATTCGTAGTCGTAAACCCCAAGTTTATTGAGCTTAGCCAGCGAATCCTGCATGCCGTCAACTTCGGCTTTCTTTTTCAGGTATTCCGATTCTACAATGCGGAAAGCCTGTCCGGCGCGTTCACGCTGCATCCGGCTTTTGGTAGAATCGAGCAGGGCAGCAATTTCGTTGGCAATGGCGGCTGCAAGTGTACGATCCTCATCAAGCACTTCAATTTTTACCGACATAAACTCGGTGCGCTTGTATGAGATATTGTCGTTGTACGTTTCGTACAAACGTGTGTTTTTGTACTTGTCGGCCGTGTCAATGCGGTAATGCTGCATCAGGTTGTACTTTTTGCAGATTGCCGAACGGATTTCATCAGAGTTGAGAATCTGCATCATTTGTTCGGCCTGTTCTTCTTCACCAAACTGAAGCACGTCTTGCTTTCCGGTTACGTCTTCGGTAAGCAGTGCTTTAGAAATGGAGTTCGACTGAACAGGGAACATGATCACCGACGATTTATATTTTTCGTGGATGAGCAGCGAGATCACCGATGAAATAATCATAGCGGCAATGGCAATAATGAGTAGCGGCTTGCGCCAGCGCCAGAGGAAGTCGAGGAGACTGGCGGAGTTGAACTGGCTTTCGTTGCCTTGGGTTGTAGTCATGAACGAAATTTGTGTTTCTGGTCGTTGCTGTGCCGGAATTGAGCAAAATCCGCTACAGCAGGGGCAAAAGTAACAAAAAACCGCTCCCGGCATTCAGAAATGCCGCTAAACGGTTTTACCGGAAAATTATTGTGAGGCAGGTGCGATTTATCCGTACTTCAAAATTCGGAACATTCCCTTAACACTGATCAGGCGTGTGGCAAAAGCCCAGCCCAGCGATGTCGCCACCATTACTACAAATCCAAGTACCCAGCCCGTTTTTCCGGGTTGCATCAGGTACGTATGGCAAACATGAGTTATGGCTAATACTCCGGCAGTGTAAACGGCCAGTGTAGTCAGCAGCCTGAAATTTACTCTGAATTTAAACTTGTACTGTACAATAAGTACCTGAGCCACAGCGGTAAGCACTTGAGTAGCCAAACTGGAAATGGCTGTTCCGCGGGCTTCCATGTTGAAGTGGTTGATAAACAGATAGTTCATTCCCACATTAAAAACCATCCCCGAAAGGGCTACAATGTTCAGTTGCTTCAGGTTTCCGTTTGCCGTGAGCAGGGTGCCGAAAATGTAGGTCGTGGAAATGGCTACAAAGCAACTCATGAGCATGCTAAAGACAAATGTTACATCGCCCAGGTGTTCTTCGCCGTAAAGCAGGCCCATCAGGTTATCGCGGTAAAAAGCACAGCCAATGGCTATGACAACGGCCGGAGTCATGAGCAGGGTAAACGAAAGCTTTACCAACGCCTCAACCGATTCTTTGAACTTGAGCATGCGCGAGAAAATGGGCAGCAACAGTACCGAAAACAAGTAGGCAATCATGTTGGTGGCATCCAGCAGCCGGTAGGCTTTGGCATAAATACCCGCCTGTTCGGAACCGGTGTGTTCCAGTTCATCGGCCAGTGCATCGCGTTCCTTTTTCAATTCGGCATTCAGCACCAGATCCGGATCGCGAAGTACTTTGAGGCGCTCTACTTTTTCGGGACTACCGGCCGGCAGCATCCGTTCCAGCATTACCGAATCGATGCGGTTGTAAAACGTCATCAGCAGCACCAGCACCGCAAACGGGAAGCTTTTTCGTAAAATCATTACCGAAAACGGCAAGCTCCAGCGCAGTTTTACATTGTGCGTATGCCGCGCAACAGCCATAAAAGCGACAACTGCTGTAATCAGATACCCCGCCGTTTGCGCATACACAAAGTCCATGATATCCACCCGGCGCTGAAAAAGGTTGCTCCAGAGCATTGCCCCAACAATACTGATCATCAGCACCCGGTCGAGGACAGAAATCAGCGCATCGGTTTTGAAAAGATGAAGTCCCTGCAAATTAGACCGCAGATACAACACCATGGATATCAGGAACTGATTGAAACCCAGCATCAGCAAGAGTTTCAGCAGGCGGGTATCATAACCTATAATTAAGCCAACAACAACGGTAGCAATAATATAAATAGCGGCCAGCCCCAGTTTCAGTACAAACAGCGCCGAAAAATGCTTGGTAAGCAGGTGACTGTTTTGCGCAATATTCTTGTTGTTGAAATTGGTAATACCAACATCAAGCAGAATATTCAGCAGGAACGAAAAGTTGAACAGTGCAAAGTACTCGCCGTAAGCAGCATTGCCCACCTCGTTTTGTACGTGCGGCTCAATCACCAAAATCCAGAACGGCTTTATAAGCAGATTCAGGAAAAGGAGAATAACCAGGTTGGTGACGAAACTTCGCTGCATGGGATTGATTGAGGCGCGAAATTATGGAAAAATGCCGTATGAGAGTGAGAAACAGAAACAGAGCGAGAAACAGAAACAAAGTGAGAAACAGAGCGAGAGCGAAAATTCATATGCACGCTCTCGCTCTGTTTCTCACTAACATCTTCGCTCTCATTCTGTTTCTCACTCTGATACTTATATCGTTTATTTTTGCAGAATGCTTCCTCAGGCGCTTATTGAAACTGTTCCTCTTTTGCCGCATTGGCCTGATTGTGTTCGGGTTGCGTTGCTGCGGGCTGATAAAGTGCATCCGTTGTTTGGCGGCAATAAATACTACAAACTTTACTACAACCTGCAAGCAGCGGCCGAAGCCGGACTTCCTTTGTTAACATTTGGCGGAGCTTTTTCAAATCACATAGCTGCTGTAGCTGCCGCGGCTTCGGAAGCGGGCATTGCGGTTACCGGCATTATCCGCGGCGATGAGCTGGATGCCTCTTCCAACGAAGTGCTGCGTTTTGCAGCTTCGTGCGGTATGCGATTAGTGTTTGTCAGTCGCACCGAATACCGCCGCCGGTACGATGCTGCTTATCACCGGGAACTGGAAGCGGCTTTCGGCAGTTTTTACCTTGTGCCCGAAGGCGGCACCAATGCACTTGCGGTGCGCGGCTTTCAGCACATTCTTCCAGCCGCCGCCGCTGCGTACGAGCATATTTTCACCGCTTGCGGCACCGGAGGCACGTTAGCCGGATTGGCTGCCGCTGCTCAGGCGCATCAGACTGTAACCGGAATAGCAGCGGTGAACGATGCCGCAACCATAAATGCCCGTGTAGCAGAATTGCTGCGGCCTTACCCGGATGCTGCGACCTGGGAACTCAACAACAACTTTACCTTCGGCGGCTATGCACGAACTGCGCCGGAGTTGGATGCTTTTTGCCGCGAAGTTTCGGCGTTCTGGAATGTGCCGCTGGAGCCGGTTTACACCGGGAAATTGATGTTTGCTGTTGATGCTTTGGTGGGGCGGGGGGAATTAACCGGGAAGGTTTTGATTTTGCATTCGGGGAATTTCAGGAATACATAGTATTTTAGTGATAAAATAGTTTTATGAGAGATTACACAATAGATAGTTGGACTGAAAAGATATATCACGCCAAAACAAGGGAGTATTTCACAGAAGTAATTAAGTCTTATTATAGTGAAAGTTATCGTTCTGCTGTTGTAATGCTATATTCAATAGTAATCGTTGACTTACTCTATAAGATGAATGAGTTGGTTGAAATTTATAGTGATTCAAAGGCGGAAAAGATTCTTGACGAAATAAAAAAAACTCAGGAAAAAAAGCCAAACTCTGCCGAATGGGAATCGAAATTGATAGAATTAATTAATGAAAGGATGAGCTTTTTTGAAAAGGCCGAATATCTTAATATCCTAAACTTACAAAAACATAGACATTTATGTGCACACCCAGTACTTGGAAACTCCTATGAATTGTATAAGCCCAATCGTGAGACGACTAGCGCACATATTAGAAATATGTTAGATGACGTTCTGATTCAGTCCCCACTTCTATCGAAAGATATTTTTGAGAAAATACTTTCTGATTTGTCTGAGAATAAAAATAGATTGAATGAGAATTTACAAATTTCCCAATATATAACAGGCCGATATATAAATAAAGTAAGTAATGAGTTGTTGATTTATTTATATAGAAATATGTGGAAAGTAGTATTCAGAGATAAAACCGATGAGGCGGAATCAAATAGAGATATTAATTTTAAGGCACTACACGTTTTTTTGGAAAAAAGATATAATATTCTTTTCGAAGCAATGCAAAATGAGATTACATATTACAGTGAAGTGGACGTTAAATTCTTTCATTTTCTAATTATTCTAATTAATTATTTTAATCGCATATTTGATATTGTCTCTGAAAGCTTGAAAATTTTACTTGTTAATAGTATTAAGGAAAATGCAGATAAGTCGGCTCTTGCTATTTTTAAATCAATTAACTTAGAAGAACATATCAATAAAGTTATTGATATGAAAAATAGTAATGATTTTACTATACACTATATTTCAGTTAATACAATCATTGAAATTGCAAATTTTATTAAGGTTAATAAAGAAAGTAATTTTTCTAATTTGTTTTTAATTGAAATGTTTGGACAAAGTAGAAGTTATGATATTGCAAATGATCGATTTGATAAATTAATTAAACCTAATGTAAATGATTTTAACCTTAGTGAATTGTCAATTTTAGTTAGGTTGATAAACGATAACAGTCAGATATACGGCAGGTATGGAGCAAAACAAAAAAATACTTTAATAAAACAAAGGATTGAGCAACTTGAAAGCCGCTTTGACTTTAATCAATATGAAAATTTTCAATTTTTTTCACATCATTAATGAATTTCTCTATCAACAATCACCTGTTCAAACTCCGCAGTCTTCTCATTACAAAACATCCTCAACCCCGGATAGTTTTGTACAATGCGCCATTTCCAGATTGGCATACTATTGTTTTTGCTTTCCGTTGCCGGGCTTGCCCAGCCTTCGGAACGCAAGCTCATGCCGGCCGATTATATTTCGCGCTACAAAGAAGACGCTATTCGTGAAATGCAGCTTTCGCGGGTGCCTGCAAGCATTACGCTGGCGCAGGGCATGCTGGAATCTGACAACGGCAACAGTGCGCTGGCTGTTTATGCCAATAATCATTTCGGGATAAAATGCCATACCGAATGGTCGGGCGATACCTACACGCAAGACGACGACGAAAAAAACGAATGCTTCCGTAAGTACAAAAGTGTTTACGATTCGTATCAGGACCATTCCAATTTTTTGGTCACGCGTAAACGTTATGCAGCGCTGTTTGAGTTAAAGACTACCGATTACAAAGGCTGGGCAAAAGGACTGAAAGCAGCGGGTTACGCCACCGATCCGAAATATGCGGACCGGTTAATTGATATCATCGAGCGCAATAAACTTTATGAGTACGATCAGCAGCAGCCCCTGCCTTCGGTAATTGTTCAGGCATCCGGAAAACCGCAGCAGGTGTCGGTTACCGCATCAGGGCGCGAGGTGTTGCGCAATAACGATATTAAGTTTGTAGTTGTAAAGCAGGGCGATACATTCACAAAACTTTCGCAGGAACTTGGCCTCGAAATCTGGCAGCTTTACAAATACAATGATCTCGATAAAAATGCTGTGCTCAAGCCCGGACAGGTATTGTATTTGCAGCCCAAGCGAAAAAAATCGCATACCGAACAATCACATACTACAAAGCCCGGTGAAACGCTTTACCAGATTTCGCAGCAGTACGGTGTGAAGTTGTCTGCGCTCTACAAATACAATAACCTGAAGCCCGGCGCACAGCTTAAAACCGGCGATGTAATTCTTTTACGCCGCAAGCGGTAAAACTATCTCCGCAGAAACGGGAGCAGTTCAGCTTCAGTTCCTGTGATCGCTTTGCCAAACGAAGCAAATTTCAGTTCAGCATTATTATCATAAATAAGTAAAGCCGAAATGCCTTTGCCGGTTGTTACCTGTGCAATTGCATCCGTGAACAAAGCATCATCATACAAAATCTCAGTTGAAGCCGAAGGCGTATTTCCGAAAAGCGCATCAACAGCAGCTTCGCGTTCAATCATTCGCATATTCGGGAAAATGACAACAATGCGTTTTGCCGAATCTGCATTTGAAACTAACCTTTTGAATACTTCTGTAAACGCTATTTTGCAGTTGATGCAGTCGGTCTGACTAACAGCAAAAACAAGGGTATGCGAAGTTTCTTTCCGCTTTGTTTGACGGATCCATTCGCGCAGTGATAATTTTGGAGCGGGTTTTTCTGAAATTCTTTTTTCTGCGTCTGTGCATGCCTCGGCATATATCAGGCAGCCCACCAAAATAGCTGTAATTGTCCGCATCAGTCTTTCTTCAGTTCATATACATCAATGAAATATTGTTCTCCGGAGCGATTGATAAACATGTATTGATTACTACTTTTTCCGAAAATACCGCCACCATTCATCAGCGTATCTTTTATTACAGTCTGATCGCTTGCGGTTACAACCTGAAATCGGAACACGCTGTCGATATGTTTTGCCGAATTTTTCGCCGTGTAAATCATGCAGTTTTGCAAGTAATCAAAATCGCCGCTTTGCGTTTCACC
>CALRTD020000127.1:0-9822 GCA_943371015.1 Synechococcus sp. UW140
CATCCGCTTTATACTTCGTTTGGCGAACCTGAATCAAAAGCTGCAGCCCGCGAGAAACTTAAGCTCGAGCCAAACGGCAACTACCTGCTTTTTTTCGGGTTGATCCGCCGCTACAAAGGTTTGGATTTACTGCTTGAAGCACTTACTGACGAACGCGTAAAAGCACTTCAGGTGAAGCTGATTGTGGCCGGCGAATATTACGAAGATGCAACGCCGTACAACACATTTATAGAGCAACATAAACTGCAAGATCGTCTGGTGATGCACACGCATTTCATTGCTGATGATGATGTGCGCTGGTATTTCAGTGCATGTGATCTTGTTGCGCAAACCTATCATACCGCAACACAAAGCGGAGTAACTAAAATTGCGCTGCAGTTTAACCGTCCTTCACTTGTAACTGATGTTGGCGGTCTTGGAGAAATTATTGCACACGGCACATCCGGATATGTGGTTGCTCCGCAGGCAAAAACCATAGCCGACAGCATTGTAGATTATTACACGGCTAACCGTGAAGCTGCTTTTACAGCGGCCACCATTGAAGAAAAGAAGAAGTATAGTTGGGAAGTAATGTGCAATGCTATTACATTACTTCATGAAAAAATTACAGGAACTGCATTATGATCATCAAAAGTAAAGCACCGCTGCGACTTGGACTGGCCGGGGGCGGTACAGATGTTTCGCCTTATTCTGATTTGCACGGGGGAGCAATTCTCAATGCTACAATCAGCAGTTATGCCTATGCTGTGCTGGAACCGCTTGATAACGGAAAAATAGAATTGATTTCAGGCTCACCAGACCGGAGCCGCAGCTACACTGCTGATGCTGAATTGCCGTTTGACGATCGCAGTTACGAACTGCAGGTTGGTGTTTACAACCGCATTGTGCGTGAGTTCAACAACGGAAAGCCACTTTCGTTCCGGCTCACTACATGGATTGAAGCGCCGCAAGGTTCGGGACTCGGAACGTCATCAACTTTAGTTGTAGCGATTATCGGTGCGTTTAAAGAGTGGCTGAATCTCCCGCTCGGGCAATACGACATTGCGCACCTTGCATTTGAAATAGAGCGCATCGAAATGAAAATGGCTGGCGGCAAGCAGGATCAGTATGCAGCTACATTCGGCGGTGTAAATTTTCTGGAATTTCTGGCGAACGATAAAGTAATTGTAAATCCGCTCACCGTAAAGCCTGATGTGCTGGCCGAACTGGAAATGAACCTCCTCCTCTACTTCACTGCCACCAACCGTGATTCGGCACAGATCATTACGCATCAGGTTGAAAATGTGAAAAAGAACAACACCGAGGCTGTTGATGCAATGCACCGGCTGAAAGAACAGGCTGTGCAGATGAAAGAATGCCTGCTGCGCGGTGAAGTTGACCGCATCGGCGAAGTGCTGAATGTAGGCTGGCTGAACAAAAAGAAAATGGCAGCATCTATTTCAAATTCGCTGCTTGATGATATTTACGAAGCTGCGCTGAAAGCCGGTGCCAGCGGTGGCAAGATTTCGGGTGCGGGCGGCGGCGGTTTTATGTTTTTTTACTGTCCCGGAACCACAAAACTTAATGTTCAGCAAATGTTGGAGAAGTTCGGCGGGCAAACGAAATCATTTACATTTACAGATCACGGATTAACAACATGGACCTGCTGAACCTTCTGCAAAGCCGCATCACGGCATCGGTACAACTCAAGCAACAATTGCTGAGCAGTACACCACTTCTTGAAACCGTTACCCAAGTTGCCGAAATGGCTGCCGATGCTTACCGCAATGGCAATAAAGTGATGTGGTGCGGAAACGGCGGCAGTGCAGCCGATGCACAACACCTCGCCGCCGAACTTTCAGGCCGGTTTTATTATGATCGTCCGCCGCTGAACTCGGATGCTTTTCATGTAAACACCTCGTACCTCACGGCTGTGGCCAATGACTACAGTTACGATCAGGTGTACAGCCGCCTTGTGCAGGCCATGTGCCGCAAAGGCGATATTCTTATTGGTTTAAGCACCAGCGGCAACTCAGGCAACGTAGTAAAAGCCTTTGAAAAAGCCCGCGAAATGGGCGTAATTACGGTGGGCTTTACCGGCGAAACCGGCGGAAAAATGAAGCCGTTTAGTGACTACCTCATCAACATCCCGTCGACCGATACACCGCGCATTCAGGAATGCCACATGCTGCTGGGGCATACGCTTTGCGAGATTGTAGAGCAGCAGCTTTTCCCGAAAGCATGATTACCGAAGCTGTAGTTCTGGCAGGTGGTTTTGGCACACGGTTACGCACTGTAATTAGCGATGTTCCCAAACCCATGGCGCCGGTAAACGGAAGCCCTTTTCTGCACTATCTGCTCGAATACCTTGCTGCCGCTAGCATCAAACGCGTTGTGCTTTCGGTTGGCTATATGGCCGATAAGGTGAAAGACCATTTCGGCAAGCAGTATTGCAATATGGAAATTGCTTATTGCTATGAAGAAAGTCCGCTCGGAACCGGCGGCGGTATCCGGCTTGCACTCGAAAAATGCGAGACGGAAACGGTACTTGTACTTAACGGCGATTCGTTTTTTGCAGTTCCGCTTGCTGAATATTCCGAAGCGCATAAAAAATCCAATGCCGATGCTTCGCTGGCTCTGCGTGAGGTTGAAGATGGTTCACGTTACGGAACTATCGATTTAAAAAACAACCGCGTCACCGCATTTCGCGAAAAATCGGATAACGTGCAGGGCGCAGCGCTTATTAACGGCGGCGTGTATTTACTGAACCGCGCATTTTATCTTGCGCATACGCCGGCTTCAACGGCATTCAGTATCGAATACGATTTCTTTGCAAAGCAGGCGGCATCAGCGCACCTCAACGGCTTTGTGAGCAACGGGTATTTTATTGATATCGGAATACCCGAAGATTATGCCCGGGCTCAGTTGGAGTTTGGGGAGCAATAGAATTCTAAATATAAAAAAAACACCTTCAAGTTTTCGAAAACCTTGAAGGTGTTTTTTTAAATATTAGTAGTAAAAACTACACTTACTTGCTCATCGTATCTGCCATTTGAAAAGCAGCGTACAAATCAACAACACCGCCGGTGCGGCTAAGTGTTTTAAACTTTACTTTTTTGCGCTTTTCACCGGGTTTTACAACACGTTTTTTAGCAAGCGATTTATCAGATGAGTTCTCAATAATCTGCTTGATTTGCTGCGGGCTGAGTTTGGGGTAATAGGCTTTCAGTACCGCTGCAACACCTGCACAAACCGGTGCGGCCATGCTGGTACCGCTTTGCGGAATATAGCCACCGTCAACCTTGCACGAGTTCAAATCAACACCGGGAGAAAACACATCAACTTCTTTTGAGCCGTAGTTGCTGAATGGAGCTACAGACTGCTTGCCGGGTTTCCACGAGAGTGCGCCAATTTCCATCCAGTTATCGGCAGCACCGCCGCTGAGGAAATCGTTATTCGGGAAAACATCAGCAATATCTGTGTTTTTGTTGTCGTTTCCGGCAGCGTGAATGAGCAGCACACCTTTGCTTTGTGCATAACGAACAGCATCATCTACAATGCCTTTGTTGTGGCTGTATGCTTTGCCAAAGCTCATGTTTATGATTTGCGCGCCGTTATCAACTGCATAGCGAATTGCATTTGCAACGTCTTTGTCGCGCTCATCACCGTCAGGCACGCAACGCACGCCCATGATTTTTACAAATGCACAAACACCTTTAATACCTACACCATTATCGCGCACACCGGCAATAATTCCGGCTACGTGTGTGCCGTGAGATGCATCGGGGCCTTTTACATCGTTGTTGCCGTAATATTGCTCTGAGGCATCTTCATAGTTATCACCAACAATTGAACGTGAATCGTAATCGAGATCGAGGTGATAGTGAACGCGGTTGTAAAGCTGTGTGTAGCCTTCGTTAATTTCGCTGCGGAAAGAAGTCCATGATTCTTCGTCTTTCACAACAAGCATTTTCAGCATGCTGTGAAATTTCTGATACTCTTCGGAAGGATTGTATGCGGCAAAATCAGCATAAGATACGTTCTCAACTTTACGCTGCTTTTTAATTTCAGCCTCCATTCCGTCGAGTTTCTTTTTTACACCTCTGATCTGATCAAGGTACTTGTTGTACTCAGCAACTTCTTTATCGAAATCAGCTTTCATTTTGATGTAGCGCTGATAGTCGGCTTGTTCGGAAGCTGGAATTTCGGTTAGCGTTTTATTTTTAAAACGTGCGGAAAGGAGTTTTACCTGGCGTGTAAGCTCAAGCTGATCGTACTGCACATTGCGGCCATCGGCATTGCCGAGGAAGTTCCAGCCGTGGATATCATCAACATAACCGTTTTTATCATCGTCGATTTTGTTGCCGGGAATTTCTTTGCGGTTCACCCACATTACCGGTGCAAGATCTTCGTGTTTGTAATCAACACCGCCATCGAGTACGGCAACAATTACGGTATCGGCTTTGCGACCTTTGGTAAGTTCGTTGTAGGTACGCTCTGTTCCTACGCCGCGAACACCGGTTTCTTTGTATGAAAGATTAAACCAGTTTTCGGGTGCTTTAGCATCAGGCTTCTGTGCAAGAAGCGAAGCGGCTGCAAAAACGGCGATACCTAAAAAGAGTTTTTTCATTTGCTGAGGATATTTGGATGATGCGATTACTTCAAAATTTCACGGGCAATAACGAGCTTCTGAATTTCGGAAGTTCCTTCGCCGATGGTGCAGAGTTTTGAATCGCGGTAGAATTTTTCGACCGGAAAGTCTTTGGTGTAGCCGTAGCCGCCAAAAATCTGCACAGCATCGTTAGCTACTTTTACAGCCACTTCAGAAGCATAGTACTTTGCAAAAGCACTTTCTTTGGTCATTTTCTGATGGCGGTTTTTGAGATCGGCAGCCTGAAAGGTAAGCAACTCGGCGGCTTCGATTTGTGTGGCCATATCCGCCAGCTTGAAGCCAATGGCCTGAAAATTTGAGATGGGCTGACCAAACTGCTCGCGTTCCTGTGCATATTTCAGCGCGGCTTCGTAAGCGCCTTTGGCAATGCCCAGCGAAAGTGCAGCAATAGAAATGCGGCCGCCGTCGAGCACTTTCATGGCTTGTACAAAGCCTTCGCCAACTTCGCCGAGGATATTGCTTTTGTGTACGCGGCAATTGTCGAAAATAACTTCGGCGGTTTCGCTGGCGCGCATGCCGAGTTTGTTTTCTTTTTTGCCCGCGCTGAAACCCGGAGTGCCGCGTTCAACCACAAAAGCAGTAATGCCGCGCGAGTCGAGCAGTTCGCCGGTGCGCACCAGTACCACAATTACATCAGATGAAATGCCGTGCGTGATCCAGCATTTTGTGCCGTTGATAATCCAATCATCGCCATCTTGTGTGGCTACGCATTTCATGCGCATGGCATCAGAACCGGTGTTGGGCTCAGTTAAGCCCCACGAACCAATCCACTGCCCTGTTGCGAGTTTGGGCAGCCATTTCTTCTTTTGCTCATCGTTACCAAACTGCAGAATATGGCCGGTGCAGAGTGAGTTGTGTGCAGCCATTGAAAGGGCTACTGATCCGCAAATTTTACCGAGCTCGGTAATTGCAGTAACGTATTCAAAATAACCGAAACCTGCTCCGCCAAATTCTTCGGGAACAAGCACACCCAGTAAGCCAAGCTCACCCAATTTTTTCATTGTTTCGATGGGGAACTCCTGTGTTTCATCCCACTCCATAAAATGGGGACGAATGTGTTCTTCTCCAAATTTGCGGATGACATCGGCGATCATCGCCTGATTTTCACTCTGCGTATATTCCATGTTCTCTTTTGCTGAAGTTTTTTACGGGTTGGCAAAAATACGATAGCCGGAGCGATGTCCGGCTACCGTTTATGTTTAAAAATCAGTCTGCTGACAAATTTAATAGGTTACTAAGCTGTGAATCTGGTTGCTGAAGGGTAAAAGCGGCTCCCGGCCGTTCAGAAAACCAAGCTCAACTACAAACGCAAAACCGGAAATATTGGCACCAAGTTGTTTGGCTAATGCAGCCGCTGCAGCTGCGGTACCGCCTGTAGCCAGCAAATCATCGTGCACAAGCACATTCATGCCCGGCGCAATTGCATCTTCGTGAATTTCGATACGGGCTGAGCCGTATTCCAGGGCATACTCAATGCCAATGGTCTTGCCCGGAAGCTTGCCTGATTTGCGCACCGGCACAAAGGGCACTTTTAATGCCTGTGCAAGTGCATAACCAAACAAAAAGCCCCGGCTTTCAATTCCGATGATAGCATCCGGACGCTCCCCGCCCAGCTTTTCAATAAAGCCGTTGATAATAATGCTGCCCATTTCGGGCTTGTGCAGCAGCGGGGTAATGTCTTTGAACAAAATGCCCGGTTTCGGAAAATCGGGAATATCACGGATAACGTTGCGAATGGCTTCCACAGTTCAGATAGTGAGGTACGGCGCAAGTTTACGGTATAATTCGGGGCTGAACAACTGGTAGCGCATTACATCGGGTAAACTTTTAAACGGGCCGTGTGCGTTACGGAAACTGACTAATGCTTTGGCCAGTACGGGTGTGAAATACGGATGCCGCCGCAATTCATCGGCACCGGCGGTGTTCACATTAATTTTGCGGATGTAGGCCGAATCCACTTTAATGCTGCCGGCAACCAAATCCAGCCGTTCCTGATCGAAGCCAAAAACTTCAAGCAACTGTCCGGCACTGTGAAAGCCGCCCAGTTTCTGGCGGTAAGCTACAATGCGCCGGGCAAACACCGGCCCGATTCCTTCGAGCTTTACCAATGCCAGGGTATCCGCCGCATTGAGTTCAATAATTTGCGGAATGCGTGATGATGACTCAGGCGCTCCAGCATTGCGGCCTGTGCTTGCTGCATCGGGCAGGCTTTCGTCGGGCAATGCAATGTAAGGTTCAAGCTCAATGTACAGTTCGGGCGAAACAACAATGAGCTTTTTCACATCCTGCCGGTAACGGAATTTCCCGCCGGCCGCTTCAAACTTTTTAACCGAACGTGCCTGCGCCGGACTCAGTCCGAGCCGGACCCACTTATCTTCAGGCAGGTTATTGGGATCGAAGTAAAATTTTTCTTTGCGGTGGTAGATTGACTTTTCGCCGGCCAGTTCATACATGCTTTCGAGCGGCAGCTTCTCGGCAGAATCGGTTTCAGGTATTGCCTGATTTGATGCCATCAATTTATCGAATGCGGCATAATTGTACTCAGGTAAAGCGACAAAGCCGGTTGATACAAAATGCCAAATTCCAAGCAACGCAATTACAACGGCAAGCACAGCAAGAGCACGTCGTTCGCGGCGCGTAAACTGAAACAAGCTATTCTTACTGCTTTGCATCCGGCACAATGATGTTTTGTAAAGATGCCGGTTTGCACGGTTTCAGCACCATGCAGCTTTTCCAAATTGCTTTATATGAATCGCACTATTTCTTGATACTTCACTGCGATGCTGTTTTCTCAGTGTTTATTTTATTCACGATAAAGTACAGCGGTAAACCGATGGCTACAATTAGTAACCCACCTGCTGTGTAGCGCGTCTGAAAGATGAGCAGATCAATACAAATAGCTGCTGTAACTGTAATGTACAGTGCAGGCAACCATGGGTAAGCCACTGCGCGGTACGGACGCGGGGCATCGGGCTCACGGCGGCGAAGCACAAAAATACCGGCAATAGTAACCATGTAAAACAGCAGTGATGCAAATGTGGCATACGTTAGTAAATCATTGTAACTGCCCGAAAGGCAAAGACCTGATGCCCAAATGCATTGAATCCACAATGCAAAAGCCGGAACACCTTTGCTGTTGAGCTTAGCCGCTCTGCTGAAAAACAGTTTATCCTGCCCCATAGCATAAAACAAACGAGCGCCGGCAAGAATAATTCCGTTGTTGCAACCGAAGGTTGAAATCATAATGAGCACAGCCATTACAGTTGTGGCTATGTTGCCAAAAATGATGGTAGCTGCAGCTGTTCCTACACGCCCTTCGGTAGCAAACTGAATACCGCGGCTGAACGCATCGGCTCCGTCGGGATTACCTTTCAGTGGCAGCAAACAGAGATACGCCACATTGGCCAAAATGTAAAGAACGGTTACAATGGTTGTTCCCAGCAAAAGGCTGCGCGGAATATTGCGGTGCGGTTCTTTGATTTCGCCGGCAATGAAAGTGACGTTGTTCCAGGCATCACTCGAAAAAAGAGAATTGATCATTGTAGTGCCAAACATGGCCAGCAAAGCAACACCACCAATAGCTGTTGAGGTCCATACCCCGGAATCAGGATCCTTTACCATTTTGGAGGCATCCCACATATCTGTAAAATTGGCCGACAATGTTCCCGAGCTCATGCCCATTCCGATGCCAAGTACAATGAGTGCAAACAGCGCAATGAGTTTGGCCGAGGTGAACAGTTTTTGCACGAACGAACCACCTTCTACCCCGCGGGAATTAACGAATGTGAGAAAAACAATAAGCGAAACCGCCAGCAAATGCTGTGCTGTAATGTTCAAACTGCCGATGCTGAGCAGCACATTTTTTGAGCTGAATACGGGCACAAGCTCTGATGCATAGTTGGCAAAAGCCATTGCCACGGCTGCAATAACGCCTGTCTGTATAACTGCAAAAACCGTCCAGCCGTAAAGAAAAGCCGTTAGCTTGCCAAAAGCACGCCGGATGTAAACGTACTGTCCGCCGGCTTCGGGCATCATGCCGGCCAGTTCTCCGTAGCTGAGTGCTGCCGAGAGTGTAATTAATCCGGTCACCAACCACGCCAGCAGCATCCAGCCCGAAGAGCCCAGATCGCGCGACATATCAGCACTTACAAGAAAAATTCCGGAACCGATCATTGAACCGGCTACCAACAATGTGGCATCCGTTAAGCCAAGAACACGGTGCAGTTTGGACTGTTCGCTCATACGCAGTTGGAGACTGTTAAAGGAATTTTTCTTACTAATGATTTCGTGTCTTTTTCGCCCGGTCGGCGTTGCTTTTTTTCTCAAAGATCTTCCAGGTATTTGTTCAAAAAGCGCCTTGACAGAATGAGAAATCCTTCAAAATCAACGCGCAACAAAATCCCTTAACAGCCTCTGAGAAAATCAAAAGCCGTTTCTGGATTCAGAAACGGCTTTTGACAGTTGAAGTTATTTACTTGTTTTTGAGCTTGCTGTTTACACTGCCATAAGCAAAGTAAATAACAAGACCGATAGCCATCCAGGCTAGAGCGCTGAGCTGAGTAGTTCCATCGAGAGAAATAATCATTGCACCGCAAACCAGAATACCGAGGATCGGCACCAGCGGAACGAGTGGTGTTTTAAACGGACGAACTGCATTTGGATCGCTGCGGCGCATGAGAATAATGCCAACACAAACCAATACAAAAGCAAAGAGCGTTCCTATACTGGTAAGATCACCAGCCACGCTGCCCGGAATAAATGCGGCAAACAATCCTACAAACACAAAAAGAATCCAGTTTGATTTGTAGGGTGTTTTGTGTTTGGGGTGAAGTTCAGCAAACACTTTGGGCAGAAGACCGTCGTTTGCCATAGAGAAAAATACGCGGCTTTGACCCATAAGCATTACAAGAATTACAGATGAGAATCCGGCAAGAATGGCAACAGTTACCGATGTTTCAAGCCATTCGTAGTTCTTCATATATGTTTTAATGGCGTAGGCTACCGATGCTTCTTTACCAAGTTCAGGATTAGCAAAATCGCTCCACGGAGCAACGCCGGTTAAAACGTGTCCAAAAAGAATATACAGGATAGTACATACGAGCAGCGAACCGAGAATACCAATTGGCATATCACGTTTGGGGTTTTTAGCTTCCTGAGCAGCAGTAGAAACA
>CALRTD020000128.1:0-9702 GCA_943371015.1 Synechococcus sp. UW140
TTACTTTAGAGGATAACCATCCCGGAGCAAAGTTTACACTTGCCATAAACACCCAAACATCATTCCTCAATAATCTCAAGCATGAGTAAGCCCGAAATTCTCATTGTTGATGATGAGCCGCAAATACGGAAGTTGCTTGAAATTTCGCTCGGAAGCAATGACTATAAAGTATGGCAGGCTGCATCTGGGCGTGATGCGGTAATTATGGCCGCCAATCATCCGCCCGACCTGATTTTGCTCGATTTGGGATTGCCCGATAAAAGCGGACATGACGTATTGCTAGAGTTGCGAAGCTGGTACAATAAGGCCATAATTATTCTCTCCGTTCTAAACACGGAAGAAGATATTGTTAAAGCACTCGACAACGGCGCAACCGATTATCTCACCAAACCATTTCGTACCGCCGAGTTGCTGGCACGCATTCGTTCTGCTATTCGCCGCAATGCAGAAACAGCGGGCAGCAACATTACAGAGTCGGGAGAATTAAGAATTGACTATGCAGCGCGCACAGTTTCAAAAAGCGGCACACTGCTGAAACTTACTGCAACGGAATTTAATTTACTGGCGCTGTTTGCACGAAATGCCGGGCGTGTGCTTACGCATCATTTCATTTTGAAGGAAATCTGGGGCGTTGCCTATCAATCTGAAACACAATATTTGCGCGTATTTGTAGGTACACTTCGCAAGAAGATTGAAGACGATCACAACTCGCCCAAATACATCATTACTGAAAGCGGTGTGGGGTATCGTTTTAGTTGATCAGGAAAATATCTTTATATTTTCTTTATACGAAACGCCTCTGGTTTTATAATTTGCTGATACAATCACGAGCAATTTTGCAGCATCAAATTCTGATGTATGAAAAATGGTTCGAATCATTTCAAATCAAAAGTTTCAATTCTTGTCTTGTTACTACTGATAGCAACTAATCAAGCTATCAGGGCACAATCTGAAAGTAATACTCGGCAACAAAAAATATTCTCTGTAATCAATCCGCTTTCCTGTTCAGCTGGTGATACATTAGTAAATACTAAACCTCAACAGCAAGGAGAACCTTTTGAAAACATCGACATGACCTGGGCCAATGGCAGCGACAGGCGAACAGAAAATATTTGGAAAGATTTGAACTATTTTACACCAAGTGTATTCATTGATGTGAATTACACCTACTCATTTAACCGGCCAAACGACAATACGGTTGTGGGCTCAACAGCTTTGGCAAGAAACAATGAAGTGCAACTTTCGGCCCTGCACTTTGGCGGCGACTTTTCTTACAAAGGGGCGCGGGCACGCGTAATGACGCAATTTGGAACCCGGTCGATAGTTGTGCCGCGCAACGATTTCAGTCCTTACCGCGGACAATATCAACTTGCCAATGTGTATCGTTATCTTAGCGAAGCATACGCCGGTTTTCACATCAATAAATGGCACGGAATAAATATTGATGCCGGATTGTTTATGTCTTACATCGGACTTAATTCATTTTATCAAGCCGAAAACTGGGAATATCAGGCTTCGTTTACTTCCGATAATACGCCCTGGTTTTTTAACGGAGTACGCATCCAGATTCATCCCACATCAAAACTAAAGATCGAACCGTGGATAATTAATGGCTGGCAGAGCTATGGTCGCTTTAATGCCATGCCGGGCATTGGCGGTAATATAACGTGGACACCCAGCAGCAATGTAAAACTGCTCACCAATAACTATTACGGAACCGATGCGGCAGGACTGCCCGACCGCAAACGTTTTCACAGCGACAACAGTATGCTGATTCGTTACTACAACAAGCCCGAATCAAAAGACGTTTCGCGTATGGCCTTTTCGTTAACCGGTGATATTGGTTTTGAAAAGGGCGGCGGCGTAAATGGTTTCAGTAAAAGTGATTCGGCAAAAGGTCCGCAGCAGTATTTTGCAAGTGCAATGTTTTATAACCGCATCTGGTTTTACAAAAACACTTTTGCATTTACGTTTGGCGGCGGTGTAATGACGAACCCCGGTCGTTACCTTGTGCTGTATCCAACAGGTCAGGCGAGTCCGCTGCCGAATCCTTCAAATCCCACACAAACAGAAGGAGCATATCCGTTCAGCGCCAATCCCGGCGATCAGTTTACAGGTTGGGATTGTTCGGCCAATCTGGACTACATGCCCAATCAAAGCATTACGCTCAGAGTTGAATACGTTTATCGGAATGCAAGTGTGCCCTACTTTGCAGGAGCTGGCGGCGTAACATCGCAAACAGGCTATTCGACTGCAGTGCTTGATCCGAACTGGCGGCCTGATCTTGTAAAAACCGAAAGCCGCATCATTCTTGCACTGCTGTTCAGAATCTGAGCGGCGGCGTTATTTCACAAACACCATTCGCCTGCCGAAACCGTTGCGCAGCACAAGTTTGCTGGTGGTTAATGTATCAACAGCATAAATCGAAAACACACCCTCCTGCGCATCGAGACGCAATGCACGCTGTTCTGTTTCGCGATGTTTCAGTATGTACCAGCGACCCAAAACAGTATCCTGATCGTACATAAGATAGGTTCCGGCTTCCTCTAAAATCAAAGTTCCGGAACCCGAGCTGAGTTGTGCGCCTGTTGATGTTGTTTCCTGTTTCAGCTTCCAGATGCCGGTAATGAGTTCTTCATCGCCGGAACAAGAGGCCGCTAACACAATAAGCAAAATAGAAAACTTGCGAAACATGAGTACGGATCGGTTTACTGCACTGGTTATTTGCAACACCGTTTGTGTGCAGTTGCGAAGTTAACCTATTGCTGCAATATTATTTCTGCTGTTCTGTAATATGCGGATATTGCGCTTCAAGCTCACTTAACGATTGCTGATATGAAATGGCTGCGACATTCAATGTTTTTGCTGTGTTAATCACATCAACAACAAGAGAACTAATTTCGGCACGATATCCGTTTTTCAAATCAAGCAAGAGAGACGACATTGCATCGGTACTGAACGTTTCAAGCAACCTGCAATTACTTTCAAGTGTATCTGCGTCGGTTCGGATGCCTTTTTTATTTGCAATCAACAGAAGTTCTGCGGTGAGTGCTCTGTATAATTCGAATGCTTCTTTATTCCCGGTAAGTGCAGCATACGGAATAGCATATACCGACGTGGCAACCGCAGCAGCAGATACAAACATGAATTTTTTCCAAAGCCAGTAATTGATATCGGAACTGAGAATCGTTTCAATTCCGGCATCTTTCAACAAGCTGTTTATTTTGGTCAAATGTTCAATGGGCTTGCCGTTTGTACCGAAGATCAGCTTTTCAGGACCTGCATTTTGCTTTATAACTCCCGGCGCAATTCTGTTTGCGGAAATATAGATGCAGCCTTCAACAAGTTGCTCTGCCGATAAAAGTGAACCAATATTGTCTTTGCCGGAAATTGTATTTTGTGTGGTAATGACAATTGTATCAGGCGTAATGCAGTTGCTGTATTGTTTCAAAACTTCATTCACTGAATACGTTTTTGTACAAACAAGGAGCACATCAACCTCACCAAGTTCTGTAGCCGAAGCAACAAGTTTATCGGGGAAGCATGCGTGTGTTACTCCTCCAATAATTAACTGAAGACCATTTTCGTGAATTGCCTGGTGCGTTGCTCCCCGGCAAATAAAACTCACTTCAACATTCTTATTTCCGGAATAGTGCAACGCCAATTTCCCGCCTATGTATCCGCCAACGCCGCCAATTCCGGCAACAGCAATTTTTACAGCCGTTGAATTATCCATGCTGATCTTATTTTAGTTTGTGGATACACTTATAAAACAGGAGTTTTTGCTATTTCCGTTTTTAGAAGATTGGACTGGCCTCTGGCAATCATTCTGGATTTATCTTCGAGCCAAATCTCACATTGTGCATGCGCCAACTGCCGGCCTTTTTTTAGTATAAAGGCATTCGCAATTATGCTTTCATTTTCTTTTGCTGCAGAGAAATAATCAATGGTATTATTTATTGTGGAGTAAAAATGCGCTTCGCCAAACGAGGAGAGAGCAGCCCCAATTGTATCGTCAATAATTGCAGCACTTATTCCGCCGTGCAGAATGCCAATCGGATTGGTCATTTCTTTTCTCACAGTATATTTCATGCTGATTTTTCCTTCATCAACTTCCAGCAAAATTGGGTTCAGCCAACGCATCAGCGGCGAAGGCGATAATGATGCTTCTTTTCCAATTTGTTGTTTTAGAAATTCAAGTGCTTTGTTCATGGCTTCAGGATATTATTTCAATAATCAATGCAGATGCTCCTCCCCCGCCGTTACAAATTGCGGCAAGTCCGTAGCGCCCGCCTTCTTGTTGCAGAGCAGAAATTAACGTGCAGAGTATTCTTGCTCCCGATGCACCAAGCGGATGCCCCATTGCAACTGCTCCTCCATAGAGATTCACTTTATTGCTGTCGAACCCGAGCAGTTGCTGATTGGCCAGTATAACCGCTGCATACGCTTCGTTAATTTCAAAGCAGTCTATATCTTCTAAATTCAATCCTGCTCTTTTCAACGCTTTGGGAATTGCCAGTGCGGGAGCAATGGTAAACCAGTCGGGATCTGTTGCGGCATCAGCAGAAGCAATAATTTTTGCCACCGGTTTTAAACCGAATTCTGAAACCGCATGTTGTGATGCCAACACCAAAGCCGCTGCGCCATCGTTAAGATTACTGGCATTGGCTGCTGTAATGGTGCCGTTTTCAACAAACACCGGGCGCAGGGTTGGCACTTTTTCCGGGATCAGTTTTGTAACATCTTCATCAACAGCTAATGTGATTTCCGTTTTACCCGTGTTAATTTTTAGCGGTATAATTTCACTGGTAAACTTTCCGCTCTTTGAAGCCGCTGCTGCTTTTGCATACGATTTATATGCATAGTGATCTTGTTGCTCACGGGTTATTTTATATTTCGCTGCACACAGCTCTGCAATTTCTCCCATGTGTACCTGCCGGTAAGCATCAGTAAGTCCGTCTTTCAGTAATCCGTCGGTAAGTACTGTGTTTCCCAGTTTTGTTGTGTGCCTGATTTGCTGATAGTGCGGTGCATTGCTCATACTTTCCATTCCGCCGGCCACTACAATGTCTTCGAGACCTAACTGTATTTGCTGTGCGCCAAGCATAACTGCTTTAAGTCCGGCTGCACAAACTTTATTTACTGTTGTACAATCTGTTTGTGCTGAAATACCTGCGCCAATAGCAGCCTGCCTTGCAGGCGATTGTCCGAGATCAGCAGCCAAAACATTTCCCATATAAACCGAGTCGATTTTATCGGGCGAAATATTTGCAGCAGAATAGGCCGACTTGATGGCAATTGCGCCAAGTGCTGTTGCCGAAAAACTGCTCAAAGCTCCTAAAAAAGAACCTGTTGGAGTTCGTTTCGCGGCGATAATGAATGTTTCATTTATGCTCATCTCCGTTGATTTTTTCTGTTATACATCGTATTGTTTTAATTAAACGGTTGGTTAAGCAGAGGCGATATTTGCTGTCAACACCAAATCTTCGGCGCGCATACCCATTACCTGAGGTGTGGTAACATTCAAGATGTTGAGATAAATACAAATTGAGCTTCGGTGGTGAATTTCGTGAACAATTAATGCCCTTAAAAAAGCCGCCACTGTTGACGTTTGACCTGATGCGGTTTTAATTATCTTCTTTAAATCGCTGTCGGGTATTTGTCTGATTATGGCTGTTGTTTGATGATGCATTTCATCGAAATAATTCAGCACCATTTCATAACCATCTGCCAAGTCTTTTCCGCATCCTAAATATTGATGCGGTTTATTCTGAATCAGCTCGCCGAACAGATGTCGTTCTATTGCGGCAATATGCCGGATCTGATCGGCCAGCGTAAATTTTCCTTCTCTGTAAGTCCAGTCCATTTTATCGGGAGGAATTACAGCACTAATTTTCCGGGTTACCTCACGTGTTTTTTCGTAATAGGCGAGGAATGATGCTATCGAGGTGACTTCCATACTTTAAATACCGAACGGTATATTTTTAGTTAAATTTTTTATGTTGATAATGCCCTGATTAATTGTTCAAGGTGATTCATAGCATGGTTGAGGCCGGACATTTTTCCGCTTGTTTTGGCTTGCATGATTCCGCCTTCCACAAGAGTGATGAGCAATGCAGCAAACTCAGCCGGATTTACATTTTTCCGAATTTCATGATTCTTAATCCCATCATTAATCATCCGCTCGACCGAGCGATTCCAGTATGCCAATGCTTCGCGTGTTTTTTGACTGAGTAAAGTATGTGTATCATCAGCTTCCATGGCGGCATTTAAAAGCGGGCAGCCGGCATTGAGAAACGGGAGCTTATGAAAGTTGCGATACGTTTCAGGATAAACCAGCAGCTTTTCAATTGTTGAATGCCGAAGCAACATTTGCTGCCTGATATATGCAACAACTTTCCCGAAATTATAGTCGAATGCGGCCAGCGCAACTTCATCTTTATTCTCGAAATTGCCGTAAATACTGCCCTTTGTGAGGCCCGTAGCCTCAAGCATATCAGTCAATGAAGTTCCGGCAACACCTTTTACATTAAAGATGGGTGCTGCTTTCTCTATAATGAAATTTCGGGTGCGTTCGGCCTTGCTCATTTTAACTTCAATAAGCACAAAGGTATAAATATACCTTTCGGTATATTATTGTTTTTTGAAAATAATTTTTGCTTGGCTGATTAAAGGCGTATGCAAGCCTCTTTAATCTTCGAGCAGCCAAATGGCTTCGTTTAATTCGCCGAGTGTTTTTTTATTGCCGGTTTTGGTGGCTAATTGCACACCTGCTTTGTAGATCCGAAGCGCCTCATCGTTTGTTCCTTCCTGCTCAAGCCATTGTCCGAGCTGGTAATAAGCGCCAAGGTACTCCGGCTGATCGGCCAAAAGCTGCTGCACATTTTCAATAGCTTCGGTTCTGTTGCCTTGTGCAGCAAGTTCTATTGAAATGGCATAGCGAAGAAACGCATCAGCAGGCTCTTCGGCCAGCATTTGCCGGAGTTGTGCGAGTCGGGTCATATTGCAATTTGCTGATGAATGAATATTCCGTTAATCAACAACCACAGCTTTTGCAGCGAGCCGCTGTCCGTTTTCATCCAGCAGCACAACAATGTAAACTCCGCGCATCCAGAGTCCGCACGATAGCTGAGTTTCTCTGGCATTGCCGGTAAAATACGTCATGTACTTTTCATTGCCGCCAAAGCATTGTCCTGTTTCGTTATAAACTACAATGCGCTGTACATTTTCAAAGCTCCATTGCAGTTGAATGACTTCTGTTGCCGGATTCGGAAAAACACTAAGTCGCACGGAGTTCATGATCGGTGCAAGTCCTGTTGTTGTGCTTAGCGCATAAAAGACAACATTGTTTGCTGAACCTGAATTCGGAATGCCAATTGAATCGCCGGCTGCGTTGATGTCTATATCAGCCGGATTACTCAAACCGGTCATTACAGCAACAGGCGCATTTGCGAAAGCCGGATCAAACATCATGAGCGATTGGTTACCCCAGGATGTAACATACCAGTTTCCAAGAAAGTCGCGCGTAATTCCGTCGATATTGGTGAGCGTTGTAGTTGCAAGTGTTGATGTGCTCGAATCGCTTAAACTCATTGCCATAATTGTAGCGCTGCTTCCCCAGTTTACAAACACACAGCGGTTGGCAGCACCATCATAATAAATACCGTTGGGACTTTTTACAAGACCGGTAACCATTACGTTAAACGCAAGTGTTTGGCGGTTGAAGCGATAAATCTTTTTTGCTGAGAAATCGGTAATGAAAAGATTGTTGCCGCCATCACTTGTAATTCCGTTGAGGAATGTTGCACCGAGATTTTCGTTGATCACCGGAGTTCCGGTAATTCGGTTGTAGCCTTTAATACGCGGGCCATCGCAGACAAAAACAGTATCGCCAACAACCTCAATTCCGTGAGGTCCTGACGAAATGTTTGCAGCAAACGGAGCAAGCGAATTACTGGCCGGACTCAGTACATTTACAATACCTGAACCATTTTGCCCAACAATCCATCGTGAACCGGCGGCATCATACTCAACACTTTCCGGAGAACTGAAGCTTTGTCCGTAAACAAAAGCGGAACAAAATAAGGCAGCAATAAGGGTAATTGTTTTCATGGCAGTAAGGTATAAAATCCCGGTCAGCGTTTTATCTTTCGGAAAGATAAACCATGAAAATCACAACCGAGGATCTCCTTATTTTTGAATTGCTTGAAAAGGCCGGACTTGCCGATTTTGACCCGTTACAGCCCAATGCATTTTGGTTCAGGCATGAGGAACGCGCACATTTGCTGCTGTTTCAGCCAACCGAACCCGGAAAAGGCTGCTCACTTTTTACGATGAGCAGCGAACCCGGACATAAAGAATTGGAGAGCGAGCTCCTGCCTTTGCTCATTGGTTTGCCCGAACGGCATGAGGCAGAAAGCTGGCTCAAAGCAGAAGCGCTGCGCATAACCGAACTCATGATCATGAGCCGCGATTACCGCCTGCGCTTCTTTGATGCACATTAATTGTGTTTCTTTTTCAGATAGGCTTCAAGCTGATTGAGTGTGCCGCCAAAACCTTGCTGCATATTTTCATGAATTGAATTGAATGCAGACTTTTCACTATCCGTTGCATTCCACGGTTCACTTTCAAGTGTTAATGTAGTATGTCCGTTTTCTTCTTGTAATGTAAGTGTGTTAAGCACTTCAAGCGGAAAATCAAGTCCCGGAAACGGAGCTTTAATTACCTCACCCGCTTCATTGGCAAATGAATTGATCCACACTATTTTATCCGGCGATTCTATTTGCTGATAACGGAAAACACCATAATACACCATTGCTCCGTTCATCCGGTAATGAAATTTACCCCCGGCTTTGAAATCAAGACTGATTACATCAATCGGAGCTTCAACCGGGCCCCACCATTCGGCCAAGGCTTCGGGAGTTGCAAATGCATTAAATACATCGGCTTTAGCCGCTTCAAAGGTTCTTGTGATAACGAGTTGCTGATTCGCTTCCATATTATTTTAGTTTTTGTTTTTTCTTGAGGTAAGTATCCAGCCGGTCGAGTTTTTCCTCCCAGTTGGCTTTGTATTGAACAACCCAGCCTGCAACTTCCGACAAGCCTTCGAGTTTAGCCTTACAAAAACGCTCACGACCCTGCTGATTAATCTCAACCAATCCGCACTCGGTGAGTATTTTGATGTGTTTTGAAATCGCGGGCCTGCTGATGTTGAAATTATCAGCAACAGCATTCAGATTCATTGTTTTGTGAGAAAGAAGATGAATGATCTCCCTTCGCGTTGGATCGGCTATTGCCTGAAATACATCTCTTCTCATTTTATTTGCGTAACCATTCGGTTACAAATATAACTGTATTCATCGATTCTGCAAATCATTCTGAATTTCGCGGGCGCAGGTTGCTAAAAAATTAATTCTTTGGTCTGTTTGTTATTTATTTGTTTTGATAATCCCGATTACATTTTTTTGATATTGTTCGACTTTGTTGATTTTCAAACTGTTTGCAGGTCAAATCAAAAAGGTTTCAGTCGGAGCGCAATTTTTGTTCTTTTTTTACGACAACTTTCTCCGGCATTCAGCGTAGAACGGGCATAACCGGAAAAATTTATTTATGCTAAAACGCTACGCTGTTTGTTGGATAACTATTGTGCTAACGCTGCTTTTCCCAGAAACTGGGCGTTCACAAAGTGGAAACGAATTTTGG
>CALRTD020000129.1:0-9664 GCA_943371015.1 Synechococcus sp. UW140
ATCAATACATTTTCAACTGCCAATACACCGCCGGTGATTACTCTGCACGAAGCATCTGGCAAACAGGTAAAAGAATTAGTGAATAACGAAGGGCTGAAACTCACCGTTGCCGCTTACGGTTTTGCCAAAAAAGAATTCTTTGAAATTGAAAATGCAGAAGGCATCAAGCTGCAGGCATGGATGATTAAGCCCGCCAATTTTGATGCAAACAAAAAGTACCCCGTGCTGATGCATGTGTACGGCGGCCCCGGTCACAACACCGTAAACGACCAGTGGGAGCGCAGCGATTTCAACTGGCATCAGTACCTCGCACAGCAAGGCTACATTGTAGTTTCGGTTGACAATCGCGGCACCGAATATCGCGGCTCGGCATTTAAAAAAGCCACCTACGGCAAAATGGGCGAACTGGAAAGTGCCGATCAGATTGCCGCAGCTCAGTGGCTCAAACAACAATCCTATATTGATGGAAACCGCATTGGAATTCAGGGCTGGAGCTACGGCGGTTACATGTCGAGTCTCTGTCTTGCCGTAGGTGCCGATATATTCAAAATGGCCATTTCAGTTGCTCCGGTAGCCAACTGGCGCTACTACGATTCAATTTACACCGAGCGCTACATGGGGCTTCCGAAAGACAACGGCAAAGGCTACGATGCATTTTCGCCCACCAGCAACATGCAGAAGATTAAAGGCAAGCTCCTGCTCGTACACGGCACAGCCGATGACAATGTGCATTTCCAGAACTCCGTAGAAATGGTAAACGCGCTTGTCAAAAACAACGTCCAGTTCGATTTCTTCATGTTCCCCGATAAAAACCACAGCATTTACGGCGGTAACACACGTCTGTACCTGTTTACCAAGATGACGGATTATATTAAGGCAAACCTTTAAATATAAAGTGTTGAGTGTAAAGTGTAAAGCGGTATTGATTTATTTGCATTCGTCGAAAATCGGACAACTTTACACGCTTTCTTCGTCAATGACGAAGAAAGAGGAGGCTTAAAAAACTTTCCACTTTACACGCTACACTCAACACTATTTTTATCTTCGCAATTCATCATTGTTTAACACTACTGATCTGATATGACCGAAATTACCTCAAAAGGCCATCCGAAAGGGCTTTATCTGCTGTTTGCCACGGAAATGTGGGAACGCTTCAGCTATTATGGGATGCGCGCGCTTTTAGTGCTGTTTTTAACTAAAGCGCTGATGTATGATAAATCTTTTGCTTCTGATGAGATTTATGGTAGCTATACCGGTTTGGTTTACTTAACTCCATTGCTTGGCGGCTACATTGCCGACCGTTACTGGGGTAACCGCCGCTCAATAATTATCGGTGGTATTTTGATGGCTATCGGTCAATTGTTCATGTTTATTTCAGGGTCAATTTGGGAATCTCAGGATTCAGCCCGATTGATGATGTTTGTTGGATTAGGTTTTTTGATTTTGGGTAACGGTTTTTTCAAACCCAATATCTCTACGATGGTTGGCCAACTTTATCCGCAAGGCGATAAGCGGATTGATGGTGCATTTACCATTTTCTATATGGGTATCAATCTTGGTGCATTCATAGCCCCACTTTTGTGCGGATTTGTAGGTGATACAGGCAGTCCTGCTGATTTCAAATGGGGCTTTTTGGCCGCATGTGGCGGTATGGTTCTCAGCGTTATCATGTTTATGCTTTACAAAGACAAACTTCTTGTCGCACCTGATGGAACGCCAGTAGGAACCGCACCTGCAAAAGCAGGTAAAAAAGAATCGGCAGAAATTGATACACCGAAAGAAGTGGCAACCGGCTTCACAACCAATCAGATTTTGATGTGGCTTGGTGTTGCTGCAGCTCTCTTTGTTATTTTCAAATTTATTTTGGGACTTGATTTGATTGGCTCAGGAATATTCTCTGTTTCAATTGCAATCCCTGGTCTTATCATCTCAGACAAGTCATTATCCCGCGTTGAAAAGCAGCGCATCTGGGTTATTTACATTGCGGCTTTCTTCGTTATTTTCTTCTGGGCCGCATTTGAACAAGCCGGCGCTTCTCTCACCTTCTTCGCGGAAGAACAAACAAACCGAACAATTTTTGGGTGGACAGTTCCTGCAAGTTATTTCCAGTCGGTTAATGCTGTTGCGGTAGTTTTGTTTGCACCAATGTTTGCCTCACTTTGGCTGGCGCTCAACCGCCGCGGAAAAGAGCCGGCTTCGCCATACAAACAGGCTTGGGGACTTTTACTTCTTGCTCTTGGTTATGTAGTTATTGGCATTGGAGTTAGCCTTATTGCTCCCGGCGAAAAGTCGAATATGCTCTGGCTGATTCTGCTTTATGTAATTCACACCTTCGGTGAACTTTGCCTCTCGCCTATCGGTCTTTCGATGGTAAATAAACTTGCTCCGCTCAAATTTGCGTCACTGCTTATGGGCGTTTGGTTTCTTGCTAATGCTGCTGCAAACAAATTTGCCGGTACACTCGGAGGTCTTTATCCAGAAGATGTAAAGCTTGTTGAAACTATTGATGCAAAAGAATTCCCGTACGTTTTTGTTCCGGCACACGACACTGTACTAGAGCAGAAAATAAATGTGAAAAACGACAGTGCTTTTGTGGTTAACACATTTAAAGATCCAATGGAAGCATACGCCAGCACATTCGACGTGAAGGCTCCTGCAGTTGCAGGCGAAGACAGTGTTGTTGTTCTTAAACCAGGTTACTACACCTGGGAGCTTGATACAGTGAAAGTAAAAGATAAAGAAGGTAAAGAAAGCTATGTGCTGAAAGGGTTGAAAAATAATTTTGCTGCAAACAATTACAGCATTCCGCGTTACAAGCTCATGCAAATGGTGAAATATAATGTGACAAAACCTGTTCTTGCAAATGCAACCGAACAAGCCGAAGCCGATAAAGCATGGGCTGCCGGTGCTGATGAACGCAAGGTAAATTACACCTTCACATCAGACGGGAAAAGCTTTGTAGTTTGGGAAGCCGGAAAACTTAAAATTTTCAATATTAATCCGGTAAAACCTAAATTCATGGGCTTTGAAATTACAGGACTCTATGAATTCTTCATGCTCTTTGTAATTATGGCCGGATTAGCATCACTTGTATTGTTCTTCCTCGCAGGAAGAATGGTTAAAATGATGAACGGTATCCGTTAATCATATTTGAGAATCAATAAAACAAAACAGCCACGGCTAACCAAAGTGTTACCGTGGCTGTTTTAGCAAATTCTGAATTGATATGAGCAATCCTTTCAAGCCCTACGTCAGCGACAGTACCTTAATGCCCGAGTTTACGCCCCGCGCCATCATTCTCGGCTGCATATTTGGCGTACTCTTTGGCGCGGCCAATGTGTACCTGGCGCTCAAGGCCGGACTTACAGTTTCGGCTTCCATTCCTATTGCGGTAATGGCAATTTCGTTAGGCAGGAGAGCGCTCAAAACATCAATTCTCGAAAACAACATTATCCAAACCACCGGCTCAGCGGGCGAATCCATTGCATCGGGTGTGGTGTTTACCCTGCCCGCATTTCTGTTTTTGAGCACTGATTCGGGCGGCGAGGTTTATTTTAATTACTGGACCATTTTTGCCCTCGCCGTTATTGGCGGTTTGCTGGGCACACTGATGATGATTCCGCTGCGCCGTTCGCTCATAGTGCAGGAACACGCCACACTTCCTTACCCCGAAGGAACAGCCTGTGCGCAGGTGCTGATTGCGGGCGACAAAGGCGGACAATTTGCCCGCACTGCGTATCTCGGACTTGCTGCAGCGGGCGTATATGCGCTGCTGCAAAAGTTTTTTCACTTCATTGCCGATGTGCCCACCTACCTGGTGAGCCAAACCAACAAGTTTTTGCCCTCAGCACGTTTTGATGCTGAGATTACGCCCGAATATCTTGGTGTTGGCTACATCATCGGGCCGCGGATTTCGGGGCAACTTGTAGCCGGCGGCGTTTTGGCCTGGCTGGCATTGATTCCGCTGCTGGCCTTTCTGGTTCCGGCCGATGTAATTGCCGCGCAGCTCGTAAAATTGGGCTATCTGACCAGTTTAGCCACCGAAGGCGGCCCCGGCAACTGGAATCCCGCGCTCCACAGTTTTGCCGATACTGCCGAAGCCGTTTACCGCGCCTATGTGCGGCAGATTGGTGCGGGCGCTGTAGCTGCCGGCGGATTCATCACACTTTTCAAAACGCTGCCTACCATTGTGCGCTCGTTTAAACAAAGCATTTCGGCGATCCGCAATCGCGGCGAAGCTACAGAAACCCGCCGCACCGAAAACGATCTTTCGATCCGCGTTACGCTTTACGGCTGTTTAGCTTTGGTTGCACTCATTGCACTGCTGCCTGTTATTCCCGGCGATACACTGCTCGGCAAACTGCTCATCGGTGTGCTGGTAATTGTATTTGGTTTTTTCTTCGTTACCGTGTCCAGCCGCATTGTAGGTATTATCGGCAGCAGCAACAGTCCGGTTTCGGGCATGACCATTGCCACCATCATGGGAACTGCTCTGGTGTTTATTGCTTTCGGTTTAACCGGCAAGGTATTTCAGCCCATGGTACTTGTGGTTGGCGGACTGATTTGCATAGCAGCTGCCAATGCGGGCAATACTTCGCAGGATTTAAAAACAGGATTTCTGATTGGAGCAACACCGAGAGCACAGCAAATGGCATTGTTCATTGGCGCAATTGTATCCTCGTTTGTAGTTGGACTGGTTGTTAACTTACTCGATACACCAACCGCCGAAGCAGCCGCAAACGGAGTGCAGCATGCCATTGGTACAACTTACAGCGCTCCGCAGGCCACGTTAATGTCAACACTCATCAAAGGCCTTTTAGACAATAATCTCGACTGGCAGTTTGTTATGGTAGGCGTGTTTCTTGCTGCAACTGTTGAACTTTGCGGTGTGAATGCGCTTTCGTTTGCTGTTGGAGCTTACCTGCCGCTTTCAACCACACTGCCTATTTTTGCAGGCGGCTGTGTAAAAGGCATTGTTGACTGGAATGCAAAACGCAAAAAGCAGGAGCCCGAAGAAGGCGAACTTGGCCGCGGAAGCCTTTTTGCTACCGGACTTGTAGCCGGAGGCGCACTCATGGGCGTTTTGGCCGCCGCACTCAGCGTTTGGCCTGATGCCGCAAAGGTGCTTGATAAAATCAATATCTCAGAAGGCATGCGCGCCACACTGGGCGAAGGCGGTTATATGCTGCTTGGCACTGTTTGCTTTGCGGGACTAGGTCTTATTCTTTATCGGGTGGCTGTGAAGAAAGAGAAACACATACCCGAAATTGAATAAGGAAACTAAATCCGCCTCATTTTTCGTATCTTCGATAGTAACTGAAAAATAAGGCTCAATTTTTGCTTTCTGCGTTTATACAACACAAGAACAATGAACAAATTCCGAATTATACTCATAGCCGGTGTTGCTGCAGCACTCACACTTTCGGCATTTACTTTTGATACAAACGAAGAGCAAACAGCCGGTGCTGAAGTGAAACAGCAAACTACTGCTGCGCATGTAGAATGGATTTCGATTGAAGAAGCTCAGAAACGCTGTGAAACCGAACCCCGCCGCATTTTTATCGACTTCACCACAAGCTGGTGCGGCTGGTGTAAGGTTATGGACAAAAACACCTTTTCCAATCCGGTGATTGCGGCATACATGAACAAAAACTACTACTGCGTAAGTTTCAATGCCGAAAGTACCGACACTGTGACATTTAACGGACAGCAATTTGTAAACCGCAACCCCGGTGTGCCGCGCAATCCGCACGATTTTGCAGTAGCTGTTTTGCGCGGACAGATGTCGTATCCGAGTTATGGAATTTTCAACAAGCCGCGCAATGCGGTTTCCATCCTCCAGGGGTATTACCCCCCCGAGCAGTTTGAGCCTTACTTGCACTACTATGCGCTGGAAAAAGAAAGCACCATGTCGTATGCTGACTTTCTGAAAACCTTTAAAAGCGAACTTCCCCCCGCCCCAACTACTCCGCCTGCAACCGGTAGCGGTCACTAACGAATGCTGATAATTTCAGACTTCAGTACAATGCAAACAAACGAACAGCCCAATCTGCAAACGCTTCCCGACCTCAAGCAGCGCATTGAAGCTATTCTCAAAACCCGCGATTACTCCTACAAAGCACTGGTTGAACATCTCGGTACAACCGAAGTTGCACTCGATAAAGCACTTGCACAAAGCACAATTGAAATTCGCACACTCGAGCATATTTCTAAAGCATTGCGAATTCCGCTTTACAGTTTCTTCCGTACACCGCAAACCGAAAGCGAAGAAGAACAACTGAAAAATTTCTACAACACCAATCTTTGGGCTTCAGGCGAAAGTCAACTCAGAAGCGAAAACGAAGCGCTTCGCGATGAAATTGATAAACTCAGACTTGAAGTAGCACGAAAAGAAATACTGATTCAGGGACTTGAAGAACAGCTTAAAACCAGAATCTGAACGTAGCTATTTTTTGAGTGTATGCTCAAACACAGCGGCCATTTTCTGAGCAATCACATCAAAAGAATATTGCTTCACCACCTGTTCATCTGCTCTGTACATCTCTGCAAGTCGATCTTTATTATCGCAGAGTTGTTTCAATGCTTCTGCTAGTTCTTCGGTATCAAAAGGATTTACAATTATTCCCGTTCCCGCATTTCTCAAAATATCGGTACAGTCAGAAGCTCCGGCTACTGCAAGCACTGGTTTTCCGGTAGCGAGATATTCATATAATTTACCCGGAATAAAAAGTGGCCGTTGTCCGCCTTTCTCCGATTCAAGAGGTAAAAAAAGTACATCGGCCCGCTCAAGTGTATTCAACGAATCAGCTTTGGCTTTGTAACCTTCAATATGAACACATGACTGAAGCCCCATTTGTTTCGCTTGTACCGAAGTATTTTTATGAATTGCTCCCCAAAAATGAAGCTGTATTTTTTGCTCATATTCCGGATGCTTTTTGAGCAATTGCTGAAGTCCCGCAAAAAGATAATAGGCCGATCGCGTACTGATATCAAGATTATACACCTGATAAGTACCGAAAACTCGGCTCATCAATCCTTTTGAACCTGATTGCGCAGGATCATAAAAAGCCAAACTGCCGGCGTAAGCAATAACGAGCTTTTCAGTAGCCATTGGTGAGCACAGTTATGCGATTACTGTCAATGAATCTGCGTTTGTGATACAATGCTGCTGTTTCAGGTGTATTTACAACAAGCTGGTCAGGAAATGAAAGCAGCTTTTCTTCTACGCTGCGTGATATTTTCCAGTGCAGTTTAGAAGGCCATTGCCACGCGTAAGCATCTGAATAGGGATCACGCAAATCAGCAACCCACCGAAGCCCCTCTTTTTGCAACGCACGTCCTGCAAATAATGAACTGTAAGGACCGGAACTTGTATACACTAATTTTATACCGTGTTCTTTTATCAGATTACGTGCTACAGGGAGCAAACGTTTGGGCCAGCGGGCTGACGATTCATATAACCATGCATAACCGAAGAACCAGAAGAAACGATAAAGCCGCAGTTTCATCATCAGCTTTTTAAATTTCCGCGGTTCGCCTGTAGAAACTCGCACAACAATTGCTTCGGGCGGAAGCTGAGCCAGTAAACTTTCATCTACTGCATAAGGTCCGCTTCGCACATCCTCTTCTGTAATCGTAATTATTATTGGACGAAATCCAAGTGCCGGAAGCCGTTTTACCAATTGCAGCGAACGGTGTGTGCCGGGCCCGCCCATTGGCGGAAAATGATGTGCAATAAATAAAACCGGCTCCATGTTTCAGCTTTTTGATTCGCTGGTAATACGCTGTTTTATGCGTGCCAGATAACCGCTTGTAGAAAGTCCGTGACTGCGATCAGTGTAATAAATTTCCATCGGAAGATCGCTGCCCGTTATTGGCCTGCCGCGATAATCATCGCCAAGAAAACGAATGCTGATGTTTTTTGTTTTCAGTATTTCCAGCAATTCCTCTTCGCTGCTGTAGGTAAGCACTTCATCAACAAGCCTGACTGACTGCATGATTTTTACCCGCTCCTCAATTGTATATACAGGCTTGTTTTTACCGGGATTGATTTCGGGCGAAATATTTTCAGCAGTATTCAGTGCAACAATCAGGTAATCGCAATTGGCACGGCATTCTTCAAGCATCAGCACATGGCCGGCATGAAAAAGGTCAAAAACACCACAGGCAAATCCAATTTTCATTGTGCGTTGAGTTCCTGTTTCAGATAATCTTCAAGTTTATGCTTCGGTACCCAACCCAGAATACGCTGGGCTTTTGAAGTATCAGCAAAAGTGATATCGGCTTCACCTTCGCGCTTGGGAATGAATTCTATGCTATCAGAAATCATTCGTGCAAGATCAATTACCGAAAGTGTACTGCCAAAACCGATATTGAATGCTGTGTTGATGCGTTCAGGATGTGTTGATGCTGCAAGGTTGGCCAGTGCCAGATCATAAACATGCACAAAATCACGCCGCTGTTCGCCGTTGCCCGTAACCAGTAATGCCTGTCCATTCTTGTGGCGGTTCAGAAAAATACCGACTACCGAACTGTACGCATTAAACGAGTTTGCCGGATTGAAACTTCTTGGCCCGTATGGATTGAAGTAACGCAGCGTTACATAATCAAGCGGATAACGGGTGGCAAGTAATTCGAGATACTTCTCTACTTCGTATTTCTGAAATGCATACGGACTCAGGCAATCAATTGCTTCATCCTCTGCAGTAGGAATAGTTTGGGGAGTTCCGTAAATAGCACTTGAACCGCTGTACACCAATCGCGGAAAATAATTTTCGCGAATCATAAGCTCAACCAGATGCATTGCACGGGTTACATTGGCTGTAATATGCTCGCTAACCAGCTCAAAGCTGGGCTGAATACGCGGCAGTGCAGCCAAATGAAAAACTTTGGTATATAGTTTTAACGATGTAAGCTGCGCAAGATCACCTTCGATAAACGTAAACCGGTTATTGCTGATTGCATGTTCGATGTTGGCTGTTGAGCCTGTGCTCAGGTTATCAATCCCGTCGATATGCCAGTCGGTTTCACTGAGCAGCACATCTAAGAGATTTGAGCCGATAAATCCGGCTACACCGGTAATCAGAACGCGCTCAGTCATGCAGTGAATCGAGAATGATGTGCAAAATGGTTTGATGAAAGCATTCAACAATGCCATAATTACGCACCGGCGTTACGAAGTTGATATCACCGGTTTTGCTGAGTGTATTATCGGGTGCAAAACCGGAAAGTGAAATCACTCGTCCGCCCAGTTCGCGGGCTTGAGCAACTGCATTCAATATGTTTTTCGATTCGCCGGAACTGCTTATTGCCACCAGCAAATCGCCCGGCTCAAAATGTAATTTCAGCCACTCGGCAATTGCCCGTTCATAGCCATAATCATTGGCATAGCAGGTAATGAGCGAAGCATCGGAAAAAGCATGTGTACGAAAGCGACCAATCTTGGCATAATCTTCCATCATGTGCGAACAGATGGAATTCGACCCGCCATTACCGATGAAATAAATACGTTTTATATCGCCTGTTCGCAGCAATGTAACAGCTTCCTGCATTTGCTGTTCTAATTTCGGATCAGCAAACCATTCGGAATAATATTTAGTGTACGACGCGAGTTGCATGGCCGAGTAGTTTTTGACGTGTTACGGATTGTTCGTTGCAAAGCCAG
>CALRTD020000130.1:0-9662 GCA_943371015.1 Synechococcus sp. UW140
CACATAGTAGCCGAGCCCACCGAAACGCCCGCCCCGTGCGAAATTGAAACACTTTTTATTCGTGGTGCGCGGTCGAAGTATGTTACTGATGAAGATGCCGCAGCGTTGCCTGCAATTTTCCCGCATTCGAGCCTGATGACTATTCCCAATGCCGGGCACTGGGTTCATGCCGATCAGCCGGAGGTATTCTACACTGCGGTGCTTGATTTTGCACGTTAAGTAGAGTAGTTATGAAACACGGGCAATACATCAAAAACAGTTGAGTGTTTGTCGAGATATTTTCTGGTAATTTTTTGCATTGCATTATCACTGAATAGTTGTTCTGATTTTGATTTAATAGCATCAGAAAATCTGATGAAGCACAAGTATCGGTTTTGCTGAATACCTCTTTTAAATGTTGATTTTATTCAGCTTGATTTTGATTCGATTTGAATCAGAGCAAATCAAATGCACAGAATACTTATTAAAAAATCACTCGCTAACTGAATGCTGTGAGTAGTTATAAAGTACTTATTTCTGTTGACTTCTTTCAGATGTATGATGATTTTAATGTTAGATTCTTAAATTAATCGATAACTAAAACTGTTAATTATTTGAATAAATAAAAAGTAAGTTGAATGGAAAGGCTCATTAATTTGCAGTATAACTAAACTTGTTTTACTCATGAGAACAAAACTATTTTTAGCGGCCATGCTTGCGGGAACATTTCTTAACGCACAGTATTTTCATACGACGATAAGTTCGGGCAGTTTCGAACAGGGACACGACGGGGCCAGTGCAGCAGTTGGCGGTCAAGGGCATTTAATTACAGGAATTACTTCAGCATTTTCATCTCAAGGGCTGTTGATTACCCGAACCGACATCAACGGAGAGTTGAATTTGTCTCCTTCTTTTAGTCTGGCTTATGATTTGGTTACACCGGCTAATGTGCCGCTTCTGACACGTTCGGCTAAAATTTTGGAATTGCCTAACGGAAATATTTTCGTTACCGGAATTTGCTATGAATCACCTACACCTATATACGCGCCCGATTTATTCACGGCAGTAGTTGATCCCAACGGAAATCCGATTGTTGCCATGCGCTGGCAGCTTTGCTCCCCGAATAATGGAACGGATATCTATCCGTCACTTTCAGCCTGTCTTGATCCGAATAATCCGAATATCGTTTACATCACTGGCGCATCTAATGTAATATCGCCAACTCCTTATTTTACACCATTTGCAATGGCGCTTAATCTCAGTACAAATACTCTGATTTGGTCTGGATTTTATGACGTTCCCAAATCCGGCTCTCAGGGATTATTTCCTACGGATATCATTTTCTCTCCATATTCAGTTTCAGGAAATTATGAGTTGATGATTGTAGGCACAAGTTATGATTTCGGAACATCGCAGTTTACTTATTTGATTGATGCTGCTACAGGAAATACTATCGGACTCATTAACCTGTTTAATGGTGAAGAAACTACATTCTTTGATGCGGTTGCAGTAGCTCCCGGATCAGGTGGCGGACAGAGTGGATTTATCATTTCAGGAACTTGCATGGTAAATGGAAGAATGTACACTGTAGCTACCAAGGTTGATCCTTCGGGTTCAACAGTACTATGGACAAATTACTATGTACACACGTCTGGTGATTATTCAATTTGGACCGATGTTGTTGAACGTTTGAACACTTCAGGTAACTGGGAGTATTACATTTCAGCTAATTTAGTCAGTGGCTTGTTCGGAGGAGGTGATGTGACAGTCTATAAAATAGATGATAACGGAATCTGTCAGGATGAATTCACTTACGGAACAGCAAATGTTGAACAGGCATTGGAAATCTCAAAATTTGATCAGACCTCAGCCGATGGAATCAGTGTTTACGGGAGTCTTTTCAATGGAAGTCAGTGGGATGCCTTACTAATAAAAGCCTATTTCAACGGAGTTTCGGGTTGCAATGAAAATTTGAGCAGGTCTGATACTTACAAGTATGACTGGAGAGTAATACAGGAAGATATTAAACTTGATGGTCATGTATGCGGAAATCAGCTCATACTTCAGGCATTAGGATGGATACCTGATGCGCCGATTTGCCCTGTTCAGCCAAGCGTACCCGGTGGCAGCAATGCACGGGTAATCGAACAAACAACTGCAACTGTTACTTCTGCTAACATATATCCCAATCCGGTTTCTGCTTCTAAACCAATGTTGAATGTTATTTTAAACGCTTCATCAGCCGGCGAAGTACGTTTTACGCTTACCGATATGCTGGGCCGCGAAGTAGCTGTGCAAACTAGTATTGCCGCCGCAGGCGAAGCTCAATATTCGTTGGTGTTGCCTTCTGATTTACCTGCGGGCATCTACAATGTGAGAATTTCAGGAAACGGTTTGGCACATAGCGAACGTTTGGTAATTGAATAAGCAAAAAACTACGTTAGAAAGCCCGGTACAGCACTGCACCGGGCTTTTTTGCTGGTGTTGTACTCACAAAACGTGGTGTTTTTAAAGTTAAAGTGTCAGAACGCCTGCTGAATGTGTTGTTGTGGTGTATGTCGGTTCTGTTTTTTTGAATACTGTTGGTAATTGCATGTCGGAATCGGCTGCAGCGCGCGCTATTTTTACTCCGCAAACACTCCTGCTTTGTATTTTGTGTGCTGTTGCTGGGTGAAGAGGCAGGTGATTTAGTTTTGTAATTTCATCAATAGATTTACCGGTTATTTATGCATTTTACAGTGCCAAACCGTCAACAGTAAAAAGTATGATGCGAGTTAACGTTATTTTGCCGCTGGTACTATCTTTTCTGTTCACCCTCAATTGCAGTGCGCAGTCTGGTTTTCCTTGCTGGTATCCAATAACTGAAGCGGTAAACAAATTTGATACGAGTCCGGCTGCTTATGACAGGCTGACTAAACTTTCGGACTCTTTGTATTATGTGGACTACACCAAGCTCGGCGATTGTGCCGTTAAAACCTCCTTCTGGGAATCTTACGCCCGTTGCGAACTTTTACTTGCCTCACGTCCCGGACAAAAAACAGATATTCAGCTTCAATACATCAATTCAGCATTCCGTACAGCTCAAAAAGGGTATAGTTTAGCTAAACAAGGTTCATCCGTACAAGATGGTTTGCTCGATATATGCATTGACGCGCAACGGGCAAAAGCGGGCCTGATCTATTCTTCTGAGCAGAAAGACACCATACAGTATGCAAGTATCCTGAAAACACTGGATAGCCTGCAGCTGTTACGTCAGCCCTATAAAATCAGGGCTCAGCTTACAAATTCGGATACGGCAGGCAATGTTTTTCAGGCTACAGATACAGTCACCCCAAAGAGCAATCAATCAAAAGATATAAAGCCAGTTCAGGTAATTGCCTTGAATGAAATTTTGATGCGGGTCGGATTCTTATTTTATCGTAACGGGAATTATGTTTCAGACACTTGCATGATCACCGCAACAATCATTGAAGGCCCTGACCGAGTTGGAAAGCAAATACTCTTTCCATCGAAACCTGCAGGTGAATTACTACTTACACACTTTTCAAATTACCGGATTCGTTTTTCAGCACCCGGATATGCTGACCAATATCGATGGCTGGTAACTGATGGCACGACCAGCAATCAGTTCAATATTTTTTTCTTCCCGGAAGGGACAGATTATTACTACGATAATTATACGCAGATACCCTGGCAACCCGATTCAATGCTAATTGCAGTAAGAAGAAATCCTTTGTTTCCTGCTGCACAATTTTCGGACTGGATGAAACAGAACGGGCTTGAAGGTGTAGCACCTGATACACTTCAGTTTTTCCGAAAAGTAAACAAGCAGCCGTTTGGAACAAAAGACAAACTGCTTGAATTAATGAGAAATAATAAGGATAAAGTTATTGGGGCAGGATCGTTTGCCGGCAATAGAAATGCGACAATAAAAATATTTCAGCCTGTATTCAAAATTGTTTTTTGTAAACCGCTCTCACAGCTTACAGAATCTGAGAAGCAGAAACTGGATTTTATTCTGGAATCTAATAACGCCGTTTTACAATCCGATGGTACATACTCATTAACTCCGGATGCCGGATATCAGGTGATCGACGTTACCAATCAGCTCAATCAGCTTACGTTCATTCGTTATGCCTATCCAGCAACAGAAACACTACTAAGAGGCCTCTGAGAACGTTTACACAAGCGATAGTTTTGTTGATACTGTTTATTTGTAAAGTGGAATCTGGTATACCGGTAACTAATGAGAACTATTTCCTGTCTTTTCGCTGCTCAGGAAAAATCACGATCTTCGCACCTCAATCAATTCGCATTTACAGAAAATGACAGCTGATATTGTAACCAGCAAAGGCACACTCACCGTGTCTTTCTACGAGCAGGACGCTCCCGGCCATGTAGCCAATTTTGTGAAATTAGCCAAAGCCGGCTTTTACGACGGACTCAAGTGGCACCGCGTGATCCCCGGCTTCGTTATTCAGGGCGGCTGTCCGAATACCCGCGAAGGCGCCACCGGAATGCCCGGAACCGGCGGGCCGGGCTGGGCTATTGATTGTGAGCTGAACGGCGGCAATCAGTACCACGATCGCGGCGTGCTTTCTATGGCGCATCGCGGCCCCAATACCGGCGGATCACAGTTCTTTGTTGTGCTCAGCCGTCAGCAAACTGCACATCTCGACCGTAAGCATACCTGCTTCGGGAAAGTCATCAGCGGTCTCGAAATTCTCGATTCGATCCGCGAAGGCGACAGCATCGAAAAAGTAACCGTTAACGAAGACGCCGCCGGTAACGCCTGATTACCGGTTGTGTACCGTAAGTTCTTTTCATCTCAAAACCGGGTCAGTGGCCCGGTTTTTTGCGTTAGTATTGTAACTGAAAGCTATGGACACGAACAATTCTGAATTGCCCGAAGGTTTTATAAACATGTATGCGCCACAGGCCGCACCGGCAGAAGCACCCAAGCCGCCTCTCTACAACCGCTTTATAGAAGCCGGGCGCGACGGGCTGAACAAGTTTCATCATTATCTGGGGACATCTTCGCTGGCCATTGGCGGCTATCTGCTTGGGCAAGCTCCTTTATTGATCTTGATGGGTATTGCTCTGGCCAAGGGCTATCTGGATCCGAAAGATCCTGATCTGGCCTCTAAAATGCTGAACCCGGAGGTGCTGCATCAGCCACCGTGGCTATTGCTGGCTTGCGAACTTTTCATTTTTGTTCTGGCAATGCTTGGCCTCTGGCTCGGGGTTCGGTTTATTCAGAAGAAAAAGTTTTTGAACACCATTACCGGACACAAACCTTTCAGAACAAAAAGAGTGGTGAGCGGAATAATTGTGTGGGGGACATTACAGATTATCCTGTTAATTATTGCCATGTGGCAAAGCCCCGGCGATTTTGTGTATACATTCAACCTCAGTCAGTTTATTCCGGTGCTTGTAGTGGCTTTACTGATGCTGCCCATTCAAACCTGGTTCGAAGAATTTTATGTGCGGGGGAATTTGCTTCAGGGATTTGCACTGGCAACAAAAAGTCCGTGGATCAGTATTCTGATTACATCCTTGATTTTTGCAGGTCTTCACATGTTTAATCCGGAGGCCGAGAAATACGGTCGTTTGGCTGTTCTTCCGCAATACATGCTGCCTGCAATTTTATTTGGTGTAATTACTGTGCTCGACGAATGTCTGGAACTGGCAATGGGTATGCACCTCATCAATAATCTTTTCGGAACGGTTGTGCTCACATCTTCAGACAGCGCAATTCAGGCCAGTACAATTTGGCGCAATAATGCACCGCTGAACATGACTGCCGAAAATATTTCATACACAATTATCATGCTCGTGGTTATCGCTTTCCTCTGGTGGCGGTATAAATGGAAAGCCGATAAACTTTTTCGTCTCTATTAATTCTACAGAATAAATTTCGCCCATGAAAAATATCATTTCACTTTTTGCAGTGTTGCTGGCGTTTACTGCAGCAGCCCAAACGCAAACCGAACGTTATCAGTTTTCGGTTGATCTTGGTAAAGTAAGCAAAGACCAACTTCAGGTTAATCTGATAACGCCAAAAATTACAACCGATACCGCTGTGTATATGATGCCGGCAATGGTTCCGGGGACATATTCGGTTTATGATTTCGGACGGTTTATTTGGGACTTTGAAGCTGCTGATGCTAACGGGAAAAATTTAGAAGTAAAACGCAGCAACACAAATTCGTGGGTTATTTATAATGCGAAATCGCTTTTCAAAATTTCGTATAAAGTCGAAGATACCTGGGATACACCACAGAAAAAGAATTTTGTATTTGAGCCCGGCGGTACAAACATACAGGCCGATACCAATTTTGTAATTAATACACATGGTTTCTTTGGTTATTTCAAAGGAATGACGCGCACACCTTACGAAGTAAGCATAACACATCCCGCAGGATTTTTTGGCGCAACCGGTCTCAGTGATGTAACCCGAACCGATCTTACAGATACGTATCATGTTGCTAATTACATGGATCTGGTAGATGGCCCGATGATGTATTGCCGACCGGATACTTCGCACCTGATGATTGGCAATACGGATGTATTGATTTCTGTTTATTCGCCGCTGAAATTGGTGTCGTCAAAATTTGTTGCTGATAGTTTGCGCGTATTGCTGAACCAGCAGCGCGAATATTTGGGCGGAACATTGCCGGTTAAAAATTATGCATTCATTATTTACCTCACCGATCCGAAAACAGGCTTTAAATCAGGCTCACTGGGCGCGCTCGAGCACTCGTATTCTTCGTTCTATGCGCTGCACGAAGAAAAGCCGGCCGACATTGCGCAAATGATAAAAGATGTTGCAGCGCATGAGTTCTTTCACATTGTAACTCCGCTCAATATCCACTCCGAACAGATTGGTGATTTTGATTACAACAAACCTAAAATGTCGCAGCACTTGTGGCTGTACGAGGGTTTAACAGAGTATGCAGCACATCATGTGCAGATCAAGAACGGATCAATGACGCTCGAAGATTTTCTGGGTATTATGCGGCAGAAAATGCTCACCGCTTCATCTCGTTATGATGATGAACTTTCATTTACAGAAATGAGTAAAGGTGTGCTTGATAAGCATGAAGAGCAATACGGCAATGTATATCAGAAAGGAGCATTAATTGCAATGTGTCTGGATATAAAACTCCGTCAGCTTTCGTCCGGGAAATATGGCACGCAGGAATTGATGCGTGATCTTTCTATGCGTTACGGAAAAGATAAATCGTTTCCTGATGATTCGCTGTTTCAGATCATCACAGCAATGACGTATCCTGAAATCGGAGAGTTTTTTAAGAAATATGTGATCGGAAGTGAGCCGCTTCCGTTCGAAGAAATGATGCAGGTTGTTGGTATCAGCTATCAGAAAAAAGTGAAAACAGAAGCGCTTTCTCCGTTTGGCGGTTATGGTCTTACGGTTGATCAGATGGGGCGTTTAGTGCTTTTTGCTGAAGAACCCAATGCGTTTGCCAAAGAAATGGGTTATCAGCGCGGCGATGAGTTGCTTACGCTCAACGGTAAAAAAGTAAAACTCTCGAATGCCGAAAATGTGATCGGTAATTTTGTGATGAATTGCTTAACAAAACCGAATTACAAAATTAGTATGAAAGTACGCCGTCAGCGCGAAGACGGAAGCTTTTATACCGTTAAGCTCAAAGGCAGAATGCATCCGGTAGAAGTAAACAAAAAGCATGTACTCAAACCGGTTGAAGATGCAACGCCCGAACAGCTTAAGCTGCGCAAAGATTGGGTAAACCGCTGATAAAATCCTGATGGACACACCCGGCATACGGCTAAACCGGCAGCAACTTTACTGGATCTTTCAGCTAGGTGGCTGGACGGTTTTTACCGTGCTGAATGCGCTGTATCTGATCTTTACAGATCGGTTCAGGGCTGTAATTGCAGTTGAGTTGTTTCTGCTTTGGTTGCTGGGTATTGCATTAACACAATCGCTGCGTACCATAATTATCCGCAACAACTGGCTTCGGCTTTCGGTGATCAAAGTTAGTCCGCGCGTGCTGGGTTTGGTGGTGCTCATGGCTGTTCCGATGCAGATGCTGCATTTATTGTTTCGCATTCTGTTAGTTGGAAATGCAGGTATAGAAGGAAATGTTTCGGCACTGCTCATGGGTTTGCTTAACTTCTCGTTCTTCTTTTTGCTGTGGTCGCTCATTTACTTTTCAGTTCATTACATTGAACACGCGCGGCAAAGTGAAATCCGCAATCTGCGCTGGCAGGCAGCAATTCGTGAAACAGAATTGAACAAACTCAAAGCACAGCTTAATCCGCATTTCATGTTTAATGCGCTCAATTCAATTCGTGCATTGGTTGACGAAGATCCGCAGCGTGCGCGTGATGCTGTTACTCAGCTTTCGGGTTTGCTGCGTACTACATTGCAAATGGGCCGGCAAAAAGTAATTCCGTTTGAGCAGGAAGCCGAAGCCATCCGAAATTACCTGGCACTCGAATCGGCCCGCTTTGAAGAACGCCTGCAATACAGCATTGATCTTGCTCCGGGCAGCGAAAATATTTTTGTACCGCCAATGATGGTGCAAACACTTGTCGAAAACGGCATCAAACACGGCATTGCCAAACTGCCCAAAGGCGGAACAATAACTATAGAAGCCCGGCCCGATGAAAACGGGTTGCATATCCGCATTCTTAACTCAGGCGTGTTTGATGCAACGGCAACTCCCGAATCAGGATTCGGAATCAGAAATACCGAAGAACGTTTGCAATTGCTCTACGGCGGCCGCGCCAAATTCAGTATCGGCAACAGTGCCGGTCAAACTGTTATCACTACACTTTATCTTCCAAAACTACTCAGCACATGAAAGTTTTGATTGTTGACGATGAACGTCTTGCCCGACAGGAACTCAAAAGCCTGATCAGTACGTATCCCGGAATAGAAATTGCCGGCGAATGCGGAGATGCAGTTTCTGCTATCGAAATGATTCATCAGGTAAAACCGGATGTGGTTTTTCTGGATATTCAAATGCCCGGAAAAAACGGCTTTGAGCTTCTCGAAGAAATTTCGTTTGTGCCCGAAGTGGTTTTCGTAACTGCGCACGACGAATATGCTATCCGCGCATTTGAAGTCAGTGCGCTCGATTATCTGCTCAAACCTGTTCAGCCAGCACGACTGTCAGACACCATTAAAAAACTGAATTCGCGAATTCAGGAAGTAAAAGGAATTACTGAAAAGCCAAATGTTCTCGGCGAGTCAGATCAGGTGTTTGTGAAAGACGGCGAAAAATGCTGGTTTGTTAAATTGGGGGATGTTCGTTTGTTTGAATCTGAAGGCAACTATGTGCGCATCTATTTCAATAACTACAAACCGCTGATTCTTCGTTCGCTTAATTACCTCGACGAACGCCTGAGTACAAAAGTGTTCTTCCGCGCCAGCCGAAAGCACATCATCAATCTGCATTGGGTAGAAGGCATTGAGAATTGGTTCAATGGCGGATTGCTTGTAAAACTAAAAGGCGGAGAACAAGTCGAAATTTCACGCCGGCAGGCGGTGAAACTGAAAGAAATGATGAGCCTGTAGCCGGCTTCGCCGGAGTGTAAAATGTATAGTGTAAAATGCAAAGTGATTTAATTAATCAAAAACAATAATCACTTGTAGCGTCGCGATGCATCGCGACGGAACGAAAAGGTTTTTT
>CALRTD020000131.1:0-9631 GCA_943371015.1 Synechococcus sp. UW140
TATCCCGAAAAACATTTTGAAGCACCCAATCCGCTTGCCGATTTGCGCGCACTAAAAGCAAAAGTTGACGCGGGGGCTGATTTCATTGTTACACAAATGTTCTTCGACAACGCGAAGTATTTTTCTTTTGTAGAACGCTGTCGCGAAGCCGGCATTACTGTTCCTATTATTCCGGGTATAAAAATCCTGACCGGCAAAAAACAACTCACCACACTCCCGAAAATCTTTCACATTGATGTGCCGCAGGATCTTTACGAGGCTGCCGAAAAATGCAACACCGATGCCGAAGTTCGCGAAGTAGGTATCGAATGGGCTATTCAGCAATCTAAAGAACTGGTGGGAGCCAATGTTCCTTGTCTCCATTTCTACACGATGGGCGTTTCAGAAGCAACACGTCGTGTAGCTTCTGAAGTGTTCTGATCTATTACTACTGATTTAAAAGCAGGACAGAAAATTTTTTGTCCTGCTTTTTGTTTTTAAGGAAACGCTTTTCTTACCTGTTATTACTGCGTTTCAGAACTGCTAATACCAATAAACAAAAAGAGCTGCCCGATTGGAGCAGCTCTTTTTGTTTACTATCGTTTAAATGGAATTAAAGCTTGCGCTTGATTTCCACCATTTCGAAACCTTCGATGAGGTCGCCCACTTCGATGTTGTCGAACTTGTCAATGTTAAGACCGCACTCGTAACCGGCATTTACTTCTTTCACGTCGTCTTTGAAACGCTTGAGTGAACCCAGTGTGCCTTCGTGGAGTACAATACCATCGCGGATGATACGCACTTTGGTGTTGCGGTTTACTTTTCCGTCGAGTACGTAGCAACCTGCAATGGTGCCCACTTTCGAGATGCGGAATACTTCGCGGATCTCGATGTTGCACACCACTTTCTCTTCGAATTCCGGTGCAAGCATACCCACCATCGCCGCTTTGATTTCGTCGATAGCTTTGTAGATAATTGAGTAGAGGCGGATATCGATCTGCTCGGTTTCGGCCAGCTTCTTGGCATTGGCTGTAGGACGAACCTGGAAGCCAATGATAATTGCATTTGAAGCCGAAGCAAGCAGTACATCACTTTCGCTGATTGCACCTACGCCTTTGTGTACGATACGCACCTGAATCTTCTCGGTAGAGAGTTTGAGGAGCGAATCGGCGAGCGCTTCAATTGAACCGTCAACGTCACCTTTAATAATGATGTTGAGTTCTTTGAAGTCGCCGATAGCCAAACGGCGGCCAATCTCGTCGAGGGTGATGTGCTTGGTAGTACGGATCGACTGTTCACGCTGCAGCTGGAGACGACGTGTGGCGATATCGCGGGCTTCGCGTTCATCAACCATTACGTTAAACTTATCGCCAGCCTGCGGAGCTCCGTTCAGACCAAGAATTTGTACAGGAGTTGCTGGTCCTACCTCATCAATAACACCGCCGCGCTCGTTGTGCATGGCTTTCACGCGGCCGCTGTAGCAACCTGCGAGAATAACATCACCAACGCGGAGTGTTCCGTTTTCAACGAGCATGGTAGCTGTGTAGCCGCGACCTTTATCAAGTGTTGATTCGATAATGGTACCGTTAGCACGTTTGTTCGGATTGGCTTTGAGGTCGAGGATCTCGGCTTCGAGCAATACTTTTTCAAGCAGCACATCGATATTGAGACCTTTCTTGGCCGAAATTTCCTGACACTGATATTTACCGCCCCATTCTTCTACCAGAATATTCATGGCAGCAAGCGCTTCGCGGATTTTGTCGGGATTTGCTCCCGGCTTATCAATTTTATTGATCGCAAACACGATGGGAACACCCGCAGCTTGTGCGTGGTTGATCGCTTCCACGGTTTGCGGCATCACGCTGTCGTCGGCAGCTACTACAATAATAGCTACGTCAGTTACCTGTGCACCGCGGGCACGCATAGCTGTAAACGCTTCGTGACCTGGTGTATCAAGGAAGGTAATTTGCTTACCGCTGTCGAGTTTTACGCTGTAAGCTCCGATGTGCTGTGTAATACCACCGGCTTCGCCGGCAATTACGTTTGCTTTACGCACATAGTCGAGCAGCGAGGTCTTACCGTGGTCAACGTGACCCATAACGGTAACAATTGGCGGACGACCGGTGAGTTGTTCAGGGGTATCTTCTTCTTCTTTGATGGCTTCCTGAACTTCAACGCTAACGAACTCTACTTTGTAGCCCATTTCATCAGCAAGGATGCTGATGGTTTCAGCATCGAGACGCTGGTTAATGGACACAAACAAACCGAGCGTCATACAGGTGGAGATGATCTTCGTAACGGGTACGTTCATCATCGTTGCCAGCTGGTTGGCGGTTACAAACTCGGTAACTTTAAGTACGCTCTTTTCCGCTTCTGCACGATCCATTTCATCCTGCATACGCTGGCTGACCATGTCTCGCTTGTCACGGCGATATTTCGAGGCTTTGGATTTACCCTGACCGCTAAGACGGGCAAGGGTTTCCTTAATTTGTGCCTGGATTTCTTCTTCCGTAAGTTCAGCTTTGGGCTGATTGGGTTGGTTACGGTTTTGGTTATTGCCGCCACCACGGTTTTGGTTATTACCGCCGCCGGGTCCGCGATTATTATTTCCGCTGCCGGGGCCGCGGTTGTTATTTCCGCCACCCTGATTATTGCCACCGCCGCGGTTTTGTCCGCCACCCTGCTGGTTATTTCCGGCGGGTGAACCATCTTTATTGATGCGTTTGCGTTTCTTTTTCTTTTCAGCTTCAAAAGCAGCTGAAGAAGAGGCAACGGGTTTCTTTTTATCTTCTTTAACCGGAAGCTCGATACGACCCATAATTTTGGGTCCTTCAAGTTTCTCAACACTGCGGCGGAAAAGAACTGCTTCTTCGGGCTTTGCAGGTTCAGTTGGTGCCGGCGGTTCAGGTTTTGCTTCTGGTTTTACTTCGGCAACAGGTTCAGGCTTCGGCTGAGGTTTCTCCGCTTTGGGAGGCTCCACTTTGGGCGCTTCAGGCTTAACATTGTCTTTGCCTTTTTTGGGCGCTCCTGTATTGGTTGCCGGAGGATTATTTTTCTTTTGGTCTTTACCTTTGTTTCTCGGTTTTGTATCACCAAGATCAATTTTGGTAATGATCTTAAGACCGATGGTAGGCTCGGGCTTTGTTTCCGGCTCTTTAACTTCGGGCTTTTCTTCGGCTACCGGCTGAACAACTTCGGGTTCCGGAGTAATTTCTGCAACCGGCTCGGGAGCAGCTTTTACTTCGGGTACTTCAGGAGTTTCAACAACCGGAGGCACAACAACCGGCTCAGGTTTTTCTTCTTTCGGGGGAGCTGGCTTCTCGGCTGGTTTTGCCGATGGGCTTGCGTCTTTAATCAGGACTTCTTCCTGTTCGCGTTCAGCCGATTTCTTGTTACGCGAATCGTCCTGCAGAGTAATGGTTTCCTTGCGCGTTTTGGTGCTCAGGCCAACCATTTTAGCTTCTTCTTTTTCCTCACGGTCAATAGCAAATTCGTCCTGAAGAGATTTGTACATCTCATCGGAGATTTTTCCGTTCGGATTGCGCTCAACTTGAAATCCCTGATCTTCGAGATATTCGTAGATCCGGTCGAGCGATACATTGAATTCGCCCTTGACTTTGCTGAGACGGATTGTTTTTTCGGTTTCTGCCATAATTTGCCTTCCTCAGGCTTTCGGGTGCAAAGGTCGTAAAACAAAGCGGATTTAGCACCATATTTTCACGCTTTATGAGTAACAGCAGCAGCGAAATGTGAAGTTTTCTCGTTTCGCTGCTACTGTTTTGTTCTGCTTATTCAAATTCAGAGCGGAGAATACGCTTCACTTCGCGTACTGTTTCCTCTTCCAGATCGGTGCGTTTCACCAATTCCTCATCGCTGAGTTCGAGTACAGATTTAGCTGTATCACAGCCAATTGACTTAAACTCTTCAATGATCCACTGTTCGATTTCGTCGCTGAATTCGTCGAGTTTAACGTCTTCAACATCTTCATCGGTATCGCGGTACACATCAATTTCATAACCGGTTAAGCGGCCGGCGAGGCGAATGTTGTGACCACCTTTACCGATGGCAAGCGAAACCTGATCAGGCTTGAGATATACTTCTGCGCGCTTGCTTTCTTCGTCTAACTTCACCGTGGTGATTTTAGCCGGATTCAGTGCACGGCGGATGAAAAGATCGTTATTGGAGGTGTAGTTGATTACGTCGATATTCTCGTTGCGGAGCTCACGAACAATGCCGTGAATACGTGAACCTTTCATACCTACGCATGCGCCAACCGGGTCAATGCGGTCATCATAAGACTCAACCGCCACTTTTGCACGTTCGCCGGGCTCGCGTACAATTTTCTTGATGGTAATGAGTCCGTCGTAAATCTCAGGCACTTCGTTTTCGAAGAGTTTCTCGAGGAATACGGGCGATGTGCGTGAGAGGATGATGACCGGTGAATTATTGCGCAGATCAACTTTAGAAACCACTGCACGAACAGCATCCCCTTTTTTGAAGAAATCGCCGGGGATTTGTTCGTTTTTCGGGAGGATGAGTTCGTTGCCTTCGTCGTCGAGAACGAGGGTTTCTTTTTTCCAAACCTGATAAACTTCACCGGTAATTACATCACCAACACGCTCTTTGTATTTCTTGTAGAGTTCGTCTTTTTCAAGATCAAGAACACGTGAAACGAGGTTCTGGCGAATGGCAAGAACTGCACGGCGGCCAAAATCATCGAGTTTGATGCGGTCAGTTACCTGTTCACCGATTTCGAAATCGGGCTCAATTTTGCGGGCTTCGGTGAGGCTGATGTGTTTGTTTTCATCATAATCGAAGCTGTCTTCTGCAAACTCGTCGTCAACGATTTCGCGGTTGCGCCAGATTTCAAGGTCACCACGCTCGGGGTTCACGATTACGTCGAAGTTTTCGTCGCTCAGGTAACGTTTACGGATCATGCTTCTGAACACATCTTCGATGATGCTCATGAGCGTTGCCCGGTCTATGTTCTTCGTATCCTTAAACTCTGAGAAGGATTCGATGAGATTGATGTTTTCCATTGTACTTGGATTGAAAAACGGTTATTCAGGTTCAGAATTTGATGACAATTATAGTTTCTTTGATCGTGGCGAAAGGAATTTCGTAGCGGTGTTTAACAAGCTGCTTCGCTTTTTTGCCTTCCACTTTTTCGCGCTTTTCTTCTTCGAGAATAATTCCGGTTTGTTCGTCGGCAGCAACAAGTATTCCGCTGAATTTTTTACCGTCGGTCTGTTTTACTTCTACTTCGCGACCAATGTTTTTGAGATACTGGCGAAATACTTTGAACGGCTGATCAAGTCCCGGCGAAGAAACCTCAAGCGAGAAATCTTCTGTTTCACGATCGAGCTGACTTTCAATCCACCGGCTTACAGCAACGCATTCACGAATGCCTACGCCCTGCTCGTTATCAATGGTAACCAGAATTCGATTGCCGGGCCCAATGTTAACGTCAACGAGGTAGCTGCCACTGTCGCTAAGCTTAGCCGCTGCCAAATCACTGATATGTTGTTGCGTAATCATATACAAAGAAACAGGGGGCTTAGGCCCCCTGCACGTTTACTTTTTTGAAATGCTGCGCAAAAGTAATACAAGATTTTCAAATAAACAAGTCCTTTATTTTGCCTGAATACTTGACTTATAGCTCGATAATGTTATATTTTTGTTAGACGAATAAAGAGTATAACCCGATGACTCTTAGTGCGGACTGTTTTGCATCCCCTGCAGACCAACCCGCTGGCAAACACAATCAAACACAATACAGTCATGGCAACACAGAAAAATTCAACTCAAATCCGCCGGCAGATTGCACTCGTGGCAGGTGCTCTTGTTGCTGGCAATCAGCTTTTTGCTTCTGGCGAAGGCATTTCAGCAGGCGAAATTCTGCTGTACATCTCGCTTATTGTGGGCGTTATTCTCGCAGCATGGTTTCTGAGCAGCGGTAAAACACCGAAGTCTAACCACAATGCCAACCGCCCGCATTTCGATCATCCGAATGATCCGCATTTCCGCCGCCTGCGCAAGAAAACATCCTGATCATCAACACCTAACTATTACGGCAGGTTTTTCGGTCTGCCCTTGCTTTCTGCGCCACATTCACACACATTTCTATATATCGTACGGCTGTGAAAAGCCGCAAACTACAAAGCCCCGGCAACAAGTTGCCGGGGCTTTGTAGTTTTATGATGCTGTAAAAGAGAATATCAGGTAAATCTTACTGAAGAGCACTTACAACCGAACGCCTTTTTTGTACTTCAACTCGGTTAAAACAGTTCCGTCGGGACTGTAATACACCCACTTACCATGCGGCTTGCTGGTTAAGCGGGTTTTATATACCTTTTCTCCGTTCGACTTTGTGAGCATGTATTCCTTCTCTTTGAAAACCTTGTTTTTGGTCACACTTTGCAGTTTCCCGTCCATGTAATAGTTCTTGGTTTTCCCCGAAAGACGGCCTTCTTTGTATTTGAGTCTGGTTTTAACGGCACCGGTTTCGTAGTAATAGATCCACTTGCCGTTTGTTTTGTCGTTTTTGTAACTCCCGGCTTCATCCATGATTCCGGTTTTGTACCAGCTAATCCAATTCCCTTCACGAATGCCCATGCGGTAGGAGCCGGTAGTGTGCAACTTGCCGTTATCCCACCAAAATGTCCAAGCCCCATTTTTCTGGCCGCGTTTGTAAGTGCCTTTGTAGTTCTGCTTACCGTTGTAATACCAGCCCTCCCAGACTCCGGTCATGAGTCCAAGTTCAAAAGTGCCTTTGTCTTTGATTTGACCATTATCAAACCAGCTTATCCAATTCCCATCTTCTTTGTTCATGACAAAACGGCCTTCCTGAAGTTTCTGTCCGTTCTCGAACCAAAAAGCCCAGTTTCCGTTTTTCTTGCCATCGGTATATGTTCCTTCTTTGTATTTCTGTCCGTTCGGATACCAATACACCCAAGTGCTGTCTTGCTTGTCATCTTTAAACCAGCCTTCTGATTCAAGCTGATCTTTGTCTTCGTGCCAGTAGGTCCAGTGCCCATCTCGAAGATCGTTTTTGAATTCGCCTTCCATTTCGCGTTTGCCGTCTTTCTTGTACCAGGTCCAAACGCTGTCTTTCCGGTCGTTGAGATATTGCCCTGTAATGCTTACTGATCCGTCTTCGTACCAATACGTTGTTGGCCCGTTTCTTTTTCCTTTTGAGAAGGTTTCAACATAATCTTTTGCCCCGTTGGGTTTCCAGCCCGTCCAAACGCTGTCGCGGAGACCGCCTCTGTAATATCCGAGCGTTTGCCGGGCACCGTTATCGTAAGCAAAAAGGATAGTTCCGTTTCCGTTTTTAATTACCTGCACATTGTCTTCGCCCCAGAGATTCCAGAGGTATTCTGTGCTGTCTTTGTATTCAACTTCTCGAAGTGGTTTACCGTTGGGATACCATTCCTGCCATTGCCCGATTTTTTGACCTTTTGAGTAGGTTCCGGTTTCTTTTCTGTTGCCGTTTTTGTGCCATTCGGTATACACTCCGTGCAACGAATCATTTACAAACCATCCGTCATTTTCGGGCTTCCCGTCTTCGGCCCAATAGCGAAAATGGCCGTTTTTGCGGGCTTTGTACTGGTAATTGACCCAAACCACCTGAAACTGTTCTTCTGATTTGATTTGTCCGTTTTCATACCAGCTTGTCCAAACACTGTCAGGCAGATTTTTCACATAGCGGCTGCGGAGCGCCATTTGTCCGTTTTTATACCAATAAATCGCAGGTCCGTATTTATCGCCCTGATAGTAATATTCCGTTGCTTTTTTGTTTCCATCGTCGTAGAAATAACTCCACGCACTATCAATCTTTCCGTTATAATACCAGCCGGTTCGGGCTACTTTTCCGTTTTCGTGCCAGTAGGTGCATTTGCCGTGCAACCGGCCATCGAGCATGCCTTCTTCACTCTTTTTTACTTTCTTTTTTTCGTCCCAGAATTGTGTTTTTACTTCCTGTTTCTTGCGCACATTAGGACGTGCTGCTCTTTTAGAAGGTTCCGGTTGTGTGGGGACAAGCTGAGCGGACACTGCAAAAGGGAGCAGCGCGAGCAGCAGCAGAAGGGAGAATCTTTTCATGTAAGAATAAACGGAGTAAATCAGATTTTGGTACAGAGGGTTTTAAGTCTTCTGCAAACGTGCGACAAATCTACCTGAAAAGACAGGAGAGATTTCAGGATCTTGTTCACGAAGTTTAAACACCTGTTTGTGAGGTAAGCCGGAGTTCGGCAACTGCTGCGGCAATTTGGCGTGCGGCCTGCATCACTTCTGTTTCGGGCGAGTCTTTGCCGAGGCTGAACCGCACACTGGCGCGGCTTTCTGCCTCAGTCAGCCCCATAGCCGTGAGCACATGCGAGGGCTCGTTAAGCGCCGAAGTGCAGGCCGAGCCTGTAGCCATGCCGATATTCGGAAGCCGGGCAATAAGCTGCTCGGCACGGATGCCGTTGAACGTGATGTGCGCTGTATTGGGCAACCGGTTGCGAATGCTGCCGTTGACAAAAACATCGGTCATATCGGTAAGCACTTGCTCGAACCGTGTGCGCAGCGATGAAAGGCGGGCGGCATTGTCCCACCATTCGAGTGCGGCAATGCGGCAGGCTTCGCCGAGACCCGCAATGCCCGGAACGTTGAGTGTGCCCGGACGGATGCCGCGCTCGTGTCCGCCGCCGGTAAGTACAGGGTGCAACGTCACCCGCGGATCGCGGCGGCGCAGGTAAAGGGCTCCAACGCCTTTGGGGCCGTACATTTTATGCGCTGAGATGCAGCAGATATCGATACCGAGTTCCTGCACATCAACCGGAATTTTCCCGGCGCTTTGTGTGGTATCGCTGAAGAAGAGAGCGCCGGCAGCGTGAGTAATGTCGGCCAGAGCGCGAAGGTTTTGCACCGTGCCGGTTTCGTTGTTGGCGTGCATGATGCAAACGAGCACAGTATCGGGCCTGCAGGCTGCGCGCAGTGCGGCGGGATCTACAAGGCCTTCGCGGTTAACGGGAAGCACTGTTATTTCGGCGCCTTCCGTTTCCAATGCCTTGCAGGTATCGAGCACGGCTTTGTGTTCGGCAGCCGATGTAATGATGTGGCGGCCCCGGCTGCTCCAGGCGCTGAACACCCCGCGAATGGCGAGGTTAATGGCTTCGGTAGCTCCCGATGTAAAAATAATTTCTTGTGCTGTACAGTTGAGCAATGCTGCTACGTGTTCACGCGCGGTGTCAACAGCTTGTGCTGCTTCCCAGCCTTTACGGTGTGTGCGACTTGAAGCATTACCGTATTGCTCGGTAAACAGCGGCAGCATTAGTTTAAGTACACGCTCATCAACAGCTGTTGTGGCATTATGATCGAGGTAGAGGAAACCGGTCATACCACAAATGTACAGAATGAAAAAGCCGGAAGCGCCATCTCCCTTGAACGCTTCCGGTCTTATTTGCCCGCGATTACACACACAAACGCAGGTATTTTAGCTGACTTTTTAATTCGGCTGTATGCTGAGCCGCGTATCCGCCCGGCGACCTGAGGCATCTTCTACCTGAAGTAAATAAACACCGCCGGGCAATTGGCTAACAGGGAGGGTGACCGTTTGCCGCCCGACGGTGGAAGTTGTGCTGAGCACAGAAGAGATAGTACGACCGGT
>CALRTD020000132.1:0-9628 GCA_943371015.1 Synechococcus sp. UW140
ATTTGCTCAGGTAAGACCCGTAAGTCTGACTGATGTACGTGAGGTTGGTAGTAAATTATTTGCTCAGGTAAGGCCCGTAAGTCTGACTGATGCAGGTGAAGTTAGCAGTAAATTATTTGCTCGGGTAAGGCCCGTAAGTTTGACCGATGCAGAAGAAGTTGGTAGTTGTTTCTTTTTTTAGATGGAAGTCAGGAAATGCGATTGAGAAGTTTGCTGAAAAATTAGTTAGTTGTGAACCGGATTAATTTTGATTGTCAAAAAATATATCGTTGATCGTTGATTGTTGTTGTTGAGCTATAATTTTAGGAGTGTCAGTGGTCTAATTCGGCTGCAGGCACTCATTTTCTTTTCGCCAGCGTGTGCAAGTGGGATGTATTTTCAACACCAGGCTGAAATACCGGATAGCTTGATTACCTTGGCAACGTTTATACCCATTCAGCGTCATTAACAGTGGCGTTTAATTGCAAACCGAATCAACTCTGACAGTGTATGAAGATTGCACTTTACGGACGCATCACTGAAAAGCCTTTACCGGTAACACTACAACCATTTTTTGATCAGCTTAGTGCCGGTGCCGTGCTTATTGTTGAACAAAATTATCTTGCCTATTTCTCTTCGTGGATATCATTAACCGGGCGTGTAGAAACGATATCCGATTATAATGAAATCAGAGGGAAAGCTGATGTGTTGTTGAGTTTGGGTGGCGACGGAACATTACTTGAAACTATTGCATTTGTTCAAAATTCTGGTATTCCTGTTCTTGGAATAAATACAGGCCGCTTGGGATTTCTTGCCGGAGTTACACCAGAAGAGGCTACGGGTTTTGCTGCTCGTCTTCTTGCTAAGCAGTATGCACTTGATAAACGCACATTACTAAGAGTTGACAGGCCGGATGATCTTTTTGGTGATGTAAACTACGCGCTGAATGAGTTTACAGTTCAGCGCAGAGAGTCATCGGCTATGCTAACAATTCATACCTGGGTAAATGGCGAATTTCTTAATGCCTACTGGGCCGATGGTTTAATAATATCAACACCAACCGGTTCAACGGCATATTCATTAAGTTGCGGAGGGCCGTTGATGATACCTGATGCAAAAAGCTTTGTCATTACGCCTTTATCGCCGCATAATTTAAATGTTTGTCCTCTTGTAATTCCAGATGACAGCGTGATCAAACTCAAAGTAGAAGGAAGAAGTCCACAATTTTTGGCAACGCTTGATGCTCGTGAACGTTCGTTTGGCACAGATACGGAAATCATAATCAGACGTGAAGATTTTAAGATCAGTCTGATACGTTTTCACGAACAACATTTTTTTCAAACAATCCGCCAAAAACTTAATTGGGGACAAGATCGCCGCAATTAGTTGGTAATCAGGTTTTTGAACATTTTCATTGTGCGCTTAATCTCGTTAAAATACGCTATCTTTGCGCCGCTGAATCAAAACTATACACGAAAAGGGGCCGTACTCCGTTACCCTTAAGTCAAAGTGTAAACAAGAAAAAATGAAAAAGACCCTAATTATTTTGCTCACCGCATTTGCTGTCATCCCCGTGGCGGCTCAGCGAAGCAATGAAATTGGCTTGTTTTTAGGTGGCTCTTATTACACCGGAGAGCTTAACCCGGCAGGTCATTTGAACAGTTTGACACGTCCGGCTGCCGGATTAGTGTTCAGGCACAATTTCAACTATCGCTTTTCTGTTGCAAGCAGTTTGCTTTTTGGCAGCGTGCAGGGAATTGATTCCCGTTCCGGGGCTCTTGAACAACAGCGTCGCAACCTGAGTTTCCGCTCACGAATGTTTGAGCTTTCTGCGAGAGCCGAATTCAACTTTATTGAGTATGCAATCGGGAACGATAAGTACAGCTTCACACCATTTATGTTCCTCGGCATCGGAGCTTTTAACTTTAATCCGAAAGCTGCTCTCGGTAATGAGTGGATTGCTTTGCAGCCTTTGAAGACTGAAGGTCAGAGCAAAGGTTATATGCTTACTCAGATTTCCATCCCGTTTGGAGCAGGAGCGAAGTTTAACCTTGCTAACCGTATTGGTTTGGTTGTTGACTGGGGATTAAGAAAGACATTTACGGACTACATTGATGATGTAAGCACAGTATATGCTGATCCCGCACTACTGCTTGCAAACAGTGGACCACTGGCTGTGACACTTGCAGATCGCGGTAATACAGGCGGTGACAATGTAGGCCGGCAGCGCGGAAATCCGCGAAACAAGGACTGGTATTCGTTTATCGGTCTTACCCTCTCGTTCAGGCTGGTGGACAAGCCGGTACAATGTTCGGGAGTAGGAATTTGATTGAAAGGAGTATAATTCAGGAATGAGTTTAAAAGTACAAATAGACAGTACACGGCTGCCCAAACACGTGGCAGTGATTATGGACGGCAATGGGCGCTGGGCTCAGCAGCACGGACAGATGCGTGTATTCGGGCATCAGAATGGTGTGAGTTCGGTACGCGAGGTTTCGGAAGCTGCCGCTGAGCTTGGTATTCAGGTGCTTACACTCTATGCCTTTTCCACCGAAAACTGGAATCGGCCAACCGAAGAAGTTGAGGCATTGATGGAATTGCTTGTTCACACCATACATGCCGAAACTGAGACGCTGATGAAAAACAACATCCGTCTCGAAACAATTGGTGATACCGGTAGCCTGCCTGCAAGCTGCCAGCGAGAACTTGCTGAAGCTACTCAAAAAACTGCCGGGAACAGCCGGATGACATTAGTGCTGGCACTGAGCTACAGCTCTCGCTGGGAAATAGTTGAAGCCGCACGCCGCCTCGCAAAACTCACCCAGACCGGGCAACTCAAACCAGAAGATATTGACGCGGAAGTATTTGGCCATCAACTTACTACATCGCGTTATCCGGATCCGGAATTATTAATCCGTACCAGCGGAGAGCTTCGCGTAAGCAACTTTCTGCTTTGGCAAATTGCATACGCCGAATTCTACTTCACAGAAACCTTGTGGCCTGATTTTGACCGCGAGGAATTTTATAAAGCTATTCTCGACTACCAAACCAGGGAACGCCGTTTCGGTAAAACCAGCGATCAACTCATTAATTCAGTTGATACCGCCACGCAACCTTAACACGTTTTTCCCGACTCTCCTATGATGAAAATGAAATCTTTTTTGACGACGCTGGGTTTGCTGTTGCTTTTTTGTTTGAACGCACAAACACCGTCTGATGGCAACACACCACTCATTAATTATTCCGCTCCGCGAGAATTTACGCTGGTTAAAGTAAATGTAGTGGGAACTGAATTAGTAGACCCGAATGTAGTTGTACTGCTTTCGGGTTTGCCTGTGCAGGATAAAATTATGATTCCGGGTGATAAAACCGCGGAAGCCATTGATAACCTGTGGCGAGAAGGACTTTTTGATGATGTTCAGCTTCTGGTTAATAAAGTTGAAGGGGATTATATATGGTTGGATATTGTGGTGGTTGAAAAGCCCCGTATCAATACTTTTACGTTTAAGAATTCGCCAACCAAAATCAATAAAAATCAGGCCGATGATTTGCGTGAGAAGCTTGATATCTCAAGAGGTATGGTGCTCACCGACTACCGCTTGCGCTCGATCAGTGAAACCGTAAATGACCATTACCGTGCTGATGGTTACCTGAATTGCCAGACTGAAGTAGTTGTAATACGCGATACCGCTTTTCAGGGCTATGTTAACCTTGATATTCGTATCAACAAAGGTAAAAAGGTTAAAATTCAGGATCTGAACATTAGTGGCAATACAGTTTATCCAACCTGGCGCCTTCGGTTTATGATGAAAGATACCAAGCAGCAGCGCTGGTATCAGTGGTTTAAGTCAGCCAAGTATCTTGAGGATAATTATCAAAAAGATCAAGAGAAGATTCTGGCGAAGTACCGCAAAAAAGGGTACCGTGATGTGAAAATTATTACCGATACAGTTCAGCGCGTAAGTGAGAGCCGTGTTATTATAAACATGCGAATTGAAGAAGGCCGCAAGTATTATTTCCGCCACATTACATGGGTCGGCAACACCAAATATTCGTCGGAACGCCTCTCAAAGCAACTCGGAATTAACCGGGGCGATATTTACAATCAGGAGCTGCTGGAAACAGGCTTGTACATGAGCCAGCAGGGCAGTGACATTACATCGTTATACATGGACGACGGATATCTGTTTTTTCAGATTAATCCGGTAGAGGTGAATGTAGAAGGTGACTCGATAGACTTTGAGATGCGCATTTACGAAGGCCGTCAGGCTTCGATTCGGAATGTGACTGTGATGGGCAATACCAAAACGAATGACCACGTAATTATGCGTGAGATCAGAACGCGTCCGGGTCAATTGTTTAGTCGCACAGATGTTATCCGTTCGCAACGCCAGTTAGCATCGCTTGGTTATTTTGATCCCGAAAAAATTCAAATCAATCCGAAGCCGGATCCCACAACCGGTATGGTAGATATTGAATATGTAGTGGAAGAGCGTCCGTCGGATCAGGTTGAACTATCAGGTGGTTTCGGTGCGGGACGTATTGTAGGTACACTCGGTCTTTCGTTCAACAACTTCTCCGCACGAAACATATTCAATAAAGAATCATGGCGGCCGCTTCCTTCGGGCGATGGGCAGAAATTGAGCATACGTGCACAGTCTAACGGTCTGTTTTTTCAGTCGTACAATGCATCATTTACTGAGCCTTGGCTTGGCGGCAAAAAGCCCAATTCACTTTCATTTACTGTTTTTCATTCTGTTCAATCGAACGGATTGAGACCGGGAGATGCAGCGCGCACATTCGTTAAAATTTCTGGAGCAACCATAGGTTTTGGTATGCGTTTGCGCAGACCTGATGATTACTTTACGCTTTATCAGGAAGTCAACTTCCAGTACTATCAGCTTCAGAAATTTGGAAGCGTATTTGCTTTCAGCGATGGGTACGCCAATAACCTGAACTATCGCATCACGTTAAGCCGGAACTCAACAGACCAGGCCATTTATCCGCGCAGCGGAGCTGATATTAAAATTATTGGTCAGTTTACTCCGCCATACTCACTCTTTAATAAAGTAGATTACTCAACCGCCAGTGCACAGCAGCGAAATAAATGGATTGAGTATTACAAGTGGAAATTTACCTCATCATGGTACACTCGTTTGGTAGGTAATCTTGTACTCAACACACGCATAGGCTTTGGTTATTTGGGTATGTACAACAGTGAAGTAGGAACAGCATCTTTCGAGCGTTTCTATCTTGGCGGCAGCGGTCTTACCGGTTTTGCGCTCGACGGGCGCGAGATTATTGCACTGAGAGGTTACAACGATCAGGGTGTTTATCAGTTGGCTCCCGGCCAAACATCAAGCATTAACCTTGGTCAGCCTATTATTGCTAAATACACCTGGGAATTGCGTTATCCGGTTTCGCTTAACCCGAGTGCAACGGTTTACGGACTTGCATTTGTTGAGGCGGGAAATACGTGGTTTAATCTGCGGAGTTTTAATCCGTTTGATGTTTATCGTTCTGCCGGAGCCGGTGTGCGTGTGTTTCTGCCAATGTTCGGACTTCTCGGTTTAGACTGGGGCTATCGTTTCGATACAGTGCCCAACCGGACCAGCATGCCTAAATCACAAATCCACTTTACAATTGGCATGAATCTGGGAGAGTTATAAGTAAAGATTCAGCGTCCGTTAAAAACAAACCCGGAGCAGAAAGCACTGCGGCCGGGAACTGTAAACCGAAATTTGTACTTTCGCCCTTGCGAAGGGTAAATTAAACAATCACCCAATGGCTATGAAACATCGTCTTGTACTGCTTTTTATTGCTGTTCTGGGTTTTGCAGGCATGGCCTCGGCTCAGAAATTCTGTTATGTTGATACAGAATATATACTGGCTCAAAGCCCTGCATATCAGCAAGCTCAGGATCAATTGAATCAACTTTCTATGCAGTGGCAGAAAGAAGTTGAAGCAAAATATGCTGAAATTGACAAGCTTTATAAAAACTTTCAGCAAGAACAGTTGTTATTAACGGAAGAGCTCCGTAAAAAACGTGAAGCTGAGATTATTCAAAAAGAAAAAGAAGCAAAAGAGTTTCAGAAGCAGAAGTTCGGAGTAGATGGTGAACTCTTCAAAAAACGTCAGGAACTCGTGAAACCGATTCAGGATCAGGTGTACAATGCAGTTAAAGAAATGGCTGAACGCGGAGGCTACGGCATCGTGTTCGACAAAGCCAGTGATATGACGATGTTGTATTCAAATCCGAAATACGACAAGAGTGATGACGTGCTTGAAATCCTCGGCTGGAAGAAAGCCGGCGGTTCTGGCAAGTAATTTGCAAACCATACCTACACATCAATATCCAAACCTAAGCATACACCTATCTCCGACATGAAAAATCTCTTTAAAGCGGCAGTTGCTGCAATTCTTCTTCTTGTTGCAATGCCCGCTTCTGTAAATGCGCAGGCAAAAGCTGCTCCTACAGCAATAGCACACTTCGAACTCGATTCATTGCTTAACGTAATGCCCGATTTCAAAAAAGCTCAGGAAGACGCTCAGAATTATTACAAATCGCTCGAAGGCCAACTCATGAAAATGAAAGTTGAACTCGACCGTAAAATGACAGAGTACGATTCGCTGAGTGCTTCATGGAGCCCGCTGATCAAAGGCTTGAAAGAAAAAGAAATTGTTGACGCTCAGCAAAACATGGAAGCTTTCCAGATGAGTGCACAACAAGATTTTGCTAACAAGCGCGCAGAACTGCTCAAGCCTATTTATGAGAAAATCCGCAATGCGGCTAAAGCTGTTGCAGTTCGCCGTGGTTACAGGTATGTAATCGACAGCAGCGAGTCATCTGCCATCGTTATTTACTCATCACCTGCTGATGATATTTTCCTGGATATGCTGAAAGAGCTCGGAATTCCGGTTCCTGCTCCGGCTGCTCCCACAACACCTCCCCCGGCTCCTAAATAAGCCAGCACAAAAAGTGTAAAGCACCCGTTTGTAATTCAGACGGGTGCTTTTTTGTTTTATTGATCTGTTATTTTTTTAAAATAAAGCAGACAAAAAAGCGCGCGATGCGTTTACTTTGCAACCATGTCGATGCAGGCACCAGTTGGCGTATTTGATTCGGGCATAGGCGGAGTAAGTGTGCTCCGCAAAATCAGGGATTTACTGCCCGCCGAAAATTTGATTTATGTTGGCGACAGCATCCATCTGCCTTACGGCGAAAAATCGCTTGAAGAAATACGGCAATATACAGTTGGTGTTGTTGCGTTTCTAAAATCGCAGGGCTGCAAATTAGTGGTTATTGCCTGCAACACGGCCAGCGCTGCCGCACTCAGCTATGTACGCGAGCAGTTTCCCGAACTTCCTATCATTGGCATGGAGCCGGCAGTTAAACCCGCAGCCGAAAACACCCGAAGCGGAGTAGTAGGTGTTATTGCCACAACAGCCACTTTTCAGGGGCAACTTTTTGCATCGGTTGTAGAGCGGTTTGCCAGCAATGTGAATGTTCTCCGGCAACCTTGTCCCGGATTAGTTCAGCAAATAGAAGCCGGTGAACTGGAAACGCCGAAAACCGAAGCAATGCTCCGCACCTGGTTAGAACCGATGCTGGAAAAAGGCATGGATGAACTTGTACTCGCGTGTACACATTATCCGTTTGTGCTGCCGCTCATAAAACGTATCTGTGGTGAAAATGTAAACGTTATTGATCCTGCTCCGGCCGTTGCAAAACAAACTCAGCGTGTGCTCGAAAGTATGCGTCTCCGGAATGAAAATGAAGCAGGTGCAGCTACGGTTTATTACACAACCGGACGCACAACAGCATTTGAGGAAACATTGAAAAAGCTGACGGGTGAAACGCCCACTGCACTGCACCTGAACTGGAATGTCAGTCAGAATCAGCTTTCGGAGAAGTAATTATCAATCAGAAAGTATTTAGTTTCCCCGGCGTTTTCGCAGCGAGATCATGAGTATTGCCGGGAGAATTGACATTCCGGCAACGGTCATGAAAAGGCCGATATAGACGAATACTTTAATTGCCCCAATCCATTCTTTATGTTCGCTAAAAGGAAATAGCATTGTCGTTAGTAAGATAAGTAAGCCACCGAGATGCAGGGTGAAACTAATTTTAGTTAGTTTTTTCGGGGGAGATTTCTTTACTATTAATTCAATATATAATAAAATTATTCCGGGAGCAAATATTGAAATACCTGCAGCAATGAAGAGGTAAGATGCATTAATGACATAATACGTATCTCCTGATTCAATTTCAAACTTCGAATCACTAAGGAGTTGAAAGATTACTCCTGCCAGCAGCAGGATACATGCTATAAATAAGAATCGTTTGAAAAGCATTCCCTTAAACAGAATTATGAAAAAATGAATTGAGCGGGGATGCTTTTTTGTGAGCAGAATGATTTTGTGCCGATTATTTAAACCAGCCGGAATACATGATGTAATTATTGGCAATCCGGTCTATTTCACCTTTGGTTAGTTCGGGACTAATATCTTTTATTTTTTTAGCCGGAACACCCGCGTAAATACTGTTGGGTTCAACCTTAGTACCTTCTGTAACAACGGCGCCGGCGGCAATAATAGTATTGCTACCCACAACAACATTATCCATTACAATTGCGCCCATACCTACAAGCACATCATCCTGCAATGTGCAGCCATGCACAATAGCCCGGTGACCGATAGATACATTGTTGCCAATTGTGGTGGCTGCTTTCTGGTACGTGCAATGAATAATTGCTCCGTCCTGTACATTCACTTTATTGCCCATGATGATGCTGTTTACATCACCACGAACCACAGCCGTGAACCAAAAGCTGCATTGATCGCCGCATTGAACATCACCAACAATAGTGGCATTTTCGGCAATAAAACAATCGTTTCCGAATTGGGGAGATTTTCCGTTTACCGGGAGTATAATTGGCATGGTGGTAAAGATATAAGTTTCAGGAATGATCGTTTTGACGCAGTTCTTTAAATTTTTGAGAAACAGCTTTTTTAACTCTTTCATCGAATGAATTTCACAAAGCCCCGGCAACCTTAGCTATTTATTACTGTAATAAATACTGTTCGTATTAATGCAATTAAGTTGCTTTTTATTAACTATCAAGTTGTTAACAGTCTTTGGGAATTTACAATCAATTGTAATTGCTTTATCAGAATAACTTAAACCAAAACGCTCATGAAAAAGTATGTATTAACACTGTTGCTCACTGCGACAGCAGGAGTATGTCTTTTCGGACAGGCTGCCCCACCTAACCGGCCAACAGACAATGTTCAGATTCCGGCGGGAGAATATGCTGAAGTATGCGGCACAACTCCTGAGTATGTTTATCAGGCAAATCTGGCGGCGAATCCCGGCCCATCGCAGCGACAGGCAGGGCCCGGCGGGCCGACACTTCAAACATTTACCCCGCAGGGCAGCTTTCCGGTTGCACAAATCATTACCTGCGGGAAATTCAGACTTTATTATGATGATTTTCTGCATTCGCCGGCCGATGGTTTTAATCATCCGACATTAGGAGCGCCTCGCCGAGCTGCTCTTTGTGCTATTCTTACCGATATTCAATCTACGTTCAATATAAACGTAAACGGTGTTACCGATTTCATAGACATCTATATTGAACAATCGTGG
>CALRTD020000133.1:0-9611 GCA_943371015.1 Synechococcus sp. UW140
TTCTTTCCCATAGTGTCATTTACATTAATGCCTGTTATTCATTTAATTTTAATGATAAATAACCCATTATTTCATCATACTGAACGGTTGGTTTGGATGTATCTGATTAGTTATTCAGTTGGGCTGCCCGTGCTGTTTCTTCAACGAAATCGATTAAAGATGAAAGTAATTGAAACAAATCTCCCGTATAATGAAATAATGAAACGAATAGAAAAACTTGCTAATGAACTAAAGTTTATTCCTGTATTCAGTACTGAAAAAGTATTGATTGCTCGACGTTTTCCGGTGGGATTTAAGACAAGCTGGGGCGAACAAATTACGCTGATCTTCAATAAAAATAAAATATTGATCAATAGCATTTGTGATCCCGAACAACAAGTTTCTCTTGTATCGTTTGGAAGAAATGCAGAGAATATTAACGCAATACGAAATGAACTCAGTATATGAGCTAGGGATATTAACTCATTCAATTACTTTTCGAAAATGAATACAATAGCCAGTCGTGGATTGATTTTACCGTTAAAGCCACTGACAACAACAAAATATATCCGGTGAATGAGACGAAGCATGACAAACATATTCGTGATATTATCCAACATGATGCGTATATTTTCTGCAAAATTGTAATCCTTCAGGGAATAAAACAGCCTGATGAATTGCAAGCCAAAATGATTTTCAACTGAAAGAACTTGACCTTATTGTTAGCTACAAAACGAAATACCGAACAAGTAAAGAATTGGTAAGCGAAGACAAAGCAGGAAAGGGCAACTAAAAATATCTATCCGCTTTTTTAACGACAGAGAGGTACGTGCCGTTTGGGATGATGAACATGCTATATAGTGGTTCAGTGTGTTGGATATTGTTGGTATTTTGAATGAAGAAAGCGATTATTCTAAAACTCGAAACTATTGGAAATATCTGAAGAACAAGTTGATCAAAGAAAATAATCAGTTGGTTATCGTCACTACCCAACTCAAATTAACGGCTGCTGATGACAAAAAATACCTTACAGATACATTAGACAGTCAAGGAGTTGTTGAATTGGCGAAACATTTCCCCACAACAGAGCTATGAAGTTGTTGGACTGGTTTCTCTACAGCGATACCAGCATTGACGGACAAAGTAAGAAGAAAGCCTACACCCTTTTTGAGAGCAATTTAATCGCCGAAATTGAAGCAGGCACCACAAAAGGGTTACAACAAATACACGCTTATCTGTTTGGCGGCTTGTACGATTTTGCCGGGCAAATAAGGGAAAAAAGTATTTCAAAAGACGGGTACCGGTTTGTATATGCTCAGCACTTGAAAAGTGCATTGCAGCAAATAGATAAAATACCGCAAAACACGCTGGAAGAAATTATCTTAAAATATGCTGAAATGAATAAGGCTCATCCTTTTAGGGAAGGAAATGGCCGAAGCACAAGAATATAGTTGGATTTGTTGCTCAAAAAATACCTGAAAAAATGTGTTGACTGGAGCAAAATCAAGAAAGAGAACTATAGGAATGCTATAATAATTAGTACAGTTGATAGCGGTGTTGTAAAGCAACTGATTGAATCGGCACTAACTAAGAAAATTAAAGACCGTGAACTGTTTATGAAAGGTATTGATTACTCCTATTACTACGAAGAATGATCCCCCTGACAGACCTGACAAAAATTGCCTGCTCAGGCTCCGGAAGATAATGAAGCGAACTTTTAACCGGAATAAACAAGCCCGTCAACTTCTTAACTTGTGTAAATACGGGGCAATGCTGAAAACAATAAATCGCATGGTTAAGCTTGCAATCAGCGCATTTTTTCCCATCACATTTAACCATTTTTCACACCAATAACTTCTATATTTGAAAGCGCAGAAACGAACATTCTCCGCGCATTATTACTACCTTTCCCGAACACAAAACACAAACTGCCTCATGGGACTTTTTGACAAATTAAAGGGCGAGTTCATTGATATTATCGAATGGACCGACAGCTCGAATGATACGATGGTGTGGCGTTTCCCGCGCTATCAGAACGAAATAAAAAACGGAGCCAAACTGACCGTGCGCGAATCGCAGGTGGCTGTGTTTGTAAATGAAGGACAAATTGCTGATGCATTTACACCCGGCATGTATGAGCTGACTACTCAAAACCTGCCCATACTTTCTACACTCAAAGGCTGGAAATATGGCTTCAACAGTCCGTTCAAAGCAGAAGTGTATTTTGTGAGCATGCGTCAGTTCACCAACCTGAAATGGGGTACCAAGAACCCGATTATGGTGCGTGATGCAGAGTTCGGACCGCTGCGCATTCGCGCGTTTGGTTCGTATGCTATGCGGGTGAAAGATGCCAAACTGTTTCTGAAAGAAATTGCCGGTACCGATCACGAGTTTACGACCGAAGAAATAAACGAACAGCTTCGCAACATTGTAGTTACACGCTTTTCGGATGCTGTTGCATCGAGCAAGATTCCGGTGCTCGACATGGCGGCTAACTACGATGAGTTTTCGAAAATCATTCACGAAAAAATCAATCCCGAATTCAACGAAATCGGAATTGACCTCACCAAGATGCTTATCGAAAACATTTCGCTTCCCGAAGAAGTGGAAAAAGTGCTCGACAAGCGCACCAGCATGGGCATTGTAGGCAACCTCGGTGCTTACACACAGTTTCAGGCCGCCAACGCCATGGAGCAGGCTGCACAAAATCCGAACGGCGGACTTGCCGGCGCAGGTGTTGGTATGGGAATGGGCTGGGCCATGGGCAACCAAATGGGCAATATGTTCCAGAACAACCAGTTCAATCCGCAAACCGGACAAATGGGCAATGCCGGAGCACCCGGCACACCACCGCCGCCGCCGGTAATGGAACAATACTATGTAGCGGTAAACGGACAACAAAGCGGACCATTCCCGCTGGCTACATTTGTACAAATGATTCAGGCCGGACAACTTCGTGCCGATTCAATGGTATGGAAAAACGGAATGGCTGCTTGGGCCACTGCCAATCAGCTTCCTGAACTGGCCGGCTACTTTAACGCCCCTCCTCCCCCGCCCCCGCCGGCTATTTAATCTTGTCATTTTTTCAAAGCACCGGAGTACTTCCTCTCCGGTGCTTTTCAAGTTTTCTGAACCCTGATTTTTGCCGAACAGTATGAACGATTTTTCGGAAAAAACACACGATGTTGAAGGCGAAGTAAACTGCAAAGACTGCGGTGCGCTGCTGCATTTTAATCCCGGCCAAACCAGTTTGAGCTGCGAATACTGCGGGGCAAACAACGATATTTCTGAGCTTGTAAAACCCGTTGAACAAGCCGAAGAAATAGACTTTGAAGCATTTATTGCCAATGCGCAGCAAAGTGCAGAAACCATATCGCTTTCTGTAGTGAAATGCTCAAACTGCGGCGCTTCTACCACTCTAAAACCCAATATCACCGCCGACAATTGCGCGTTCTGCGGTACAGCTTTGGTGATAATGAGCGGCAGCACCTGCCAGATCATAAAACCGAAATACATGCTCGCCTTCAGCATCGATAAAAAGAAGGGCAAAGAAGAATTTAAAAAATGGCTGCACAAACTTTGGTTTGCTCCCAATGCACTCAAAAAGTTTGCAGAAGAAGACAAACTCAAAGGCATTTATATTCCTTACTGGACGTATGATTCAAACACCGATACCGACTACACCGGTATGCGCGGCGATCATTACTACGTTACTGAAACATACACCGTAAACGGACAAACACAAACCCGAACAGTACAGCGCACACGATGGACACCGGCCAGCGGACGCGTGTTTGATGATTTTGATGATGTGTTGGTAAACGCCAGCCAGTCGTTACCCGAAAAGTATGCGAATGAACTGGAACCCTGGGATCTCCATCAGCTCACCAATTTCAGCGAACAACTGCTGAGCGGATTTCAGGCCGAACAATATCAGCTTGATGTAAAAGGTGGTTTTGAAAAGGCCAAAGTTCGCATGGAAGATGTTATCAGAGGCTCTGTGCGCCGCGATATTGGCGGCGATGTGCAGCAGGTGCTTTCTCTGAATACCCGATACAACAATGTAACCTTTAAACATATTCTGCTGCCGATATGGATCAGCGCCTATCGTTTCAAAGGCAAAGTGTATCGCTTTATGATTAACGGACGTACCGGCGAAGTGCAGGGCGAACGCCCCTACAGCGGCTGGAAGATTTTCTTCGCTGTACTGGGCGGGCTGGCAGTTATCGGCGGCATCATCTGGTTCATTGCAAAAAATAAAAACTGATTCTGTCATGGCATTTTATACCGATCAACAAATACAAATGCTTGCTGATGCGCTGAAAGGTTCAGACAAAGCACAGGAAAATTTGCAGCGGCAGGGAAAACCTGAACTTATTCTCGTACATGATGTTTTATTGTACGATGATGAACGCGCTATGGAAACGCTGCACGATAATGGCCACGATGACCTCGGACTTTTCGTGACAGCCGTAACCGGCGATCCGTATGCAGTTCAGGCATTGTTCGACGGCAAACAGGCGAAACTGGCAATGGCTGCCGGGGCTGTACTTGGCGACGAGCGCTCACTCGAATGGCTGAAAAAGAACGGACATAAAGCGTACCTTCACCTAGCAGATGCTGTTAAAGCAGCACTCAGCGACGACGAATAAACCAGGCTGCGCGCTCCTCCGCTCAGGGAACACCGGCAATAAAATGAAACAGTACTCCGGCGATACAATCCGTAAAATGACCGAGCTCTTCGGCCCCACGCCCACTACAGCCTACAACTGGCTCATGGAGCGCGAACACCGTGAGCTGGTAGAAACGGTTGCCTGTATTAAAGCAGGCCGCGATGCTTCATTCAAATGGCTTGTTGATAATCAGTTTTTTGAACTTGCCGCTTTTGCCAATGCTGTAATGGGCGATAAAGATGCTTTCCGGTGGCTCATGCAGCACAAAAGCATTTTTTGGGCCGCAACTGCTAATGCAGCAAACAAAGACAAACAAGCCATTGCCTGGCTCAGGCAGCATCAGTTTATTGTTTATGCCGAACTGGCCGAAACAATTGTCCGCTTCCGCTCAGCAGATAATGATGACCTTGCCGGATATTACAAACCTCCTGTTTCTTAAGCCCGTCAACTAACCTTAATCAATCTGTATCCGGGCTTAATTATGAAGATTTCTCTTTTCCTTACCACATACAAATTTCAACTGCTTATTGTAGTGCTGTTGATTACCGGATTTGGCGGTGGTTTAATTCCTGAAATTGCAGAATCTTACAAAAGCCGAAAAATACAAAGCAATCAGCACGAACTCCTGCGCAATATCCGGTTCCAGCAAAAACTAATGCAAGCCGGTGATACCATCAAGCGTATGGATGATATCCAGCTTCAGCTGCTGGAAGGTTATGATAGTTCATTGGTAAAAGAATATTCGAAACTTGCCGTCTGGACGGATCTCCAGCTTCGGGAAATGAATGTTCTTTGTCTTGATACAACCCTTTATTTGCTGAATCAGATTGTTGAAAATTTTGGGGAGATGAAAGCCTACGGGCATTCCATAATACTCATTAAAGCAGCGAACGACAGCATTTCTTCCATTAACCAGAATGTTGAATATATATGCAGCAAATTTTGCAGCGGAATAAACAGCGCCAAAAACAAACTGCTTGAAATTGAACGCCGCAATACAGAACCGCTGCTTGCAGAAAACCTGCGGTTAATGAAAGATGATCAGCTGCTTCAAATAGCCCGGCTCATTTCAATGAGTGTGGCAGTACTGATTATCATTGTAATTTCGAAATTGTTTTACAACAACAAAAAACGACAGGAAAAAGCACTGTATCACGCAAGAAAAAAAGCCGAAGACACACTGCAAATGAAAGAGCAGTTTGTGACAAATATCAGTCACGAAATAAGAACTCCGCTCAATGCACTTTTAGGCTTTACTGATTTGCTTTCATCCTCTGCACTTACTCAAAAGCAACGCCGCCAGCTCGAAGCCATCAAACGTTCAGGAGAAAGTCTTCAGCATGTCATTAATGATGTGCTCGACTTTTCTAAACTTGAAGCCGGAATGATGCGGCTCAACAGTGTTGTTTTCAATGTGCGAGATCAGGCGGAGCATGTGCAAACCATGTTTTTGCCAATGGCTATCGAGAAAAAACTAAATCTCGATGTGAATATTGATGCCAATGTTCCCAAAAAAGTAAAAGGCGATCCGGGCCACATCCGCCAGATATTGATTAATCTGGTGAGTAACGCCATAAAATTTACTCCCGAAGGAAAAATTGAATTAAACATCAAACGAATTCAATCATCAACCGAACTTATTTGGTTGTCGTTTGAGGTTTCGGATACAGGCATAGGCATTCCCGCCGATCAGCATCAGGAAATTTTCAGGCGCTTTTACCAGGCTGTAAATAAAAACGAAGAGCAATATACAGGAACAGGTCTTGGCCTCTCCATTGTAAGAAAACTAACTGAACTGCTTGGAGGAAATGTTACCGTTACCAGCAGCAAAGGAGAAGGAACCAGCTTTACGATTAATCTGCCCTTCAGTACCGCCAACGAAGAGCCGGTATCGCCCGATGCTGCAACGGCAACTGTTCACAAAAATATTCTGGTTGCCGAAGATCATCCGCTTAGCCGGCAACTTATTCATGAAACACTTGAAGAGCAACACTGGTCGTATGATCTTGTAAGACGCGGCGATGAAGTGCTTGAAAAACTCAACCGCAACACGTATGACCTGATCATGCTGGATTACAATTTGCCTGTACTCAATGCCGTTGAAGTATTCAAACAAATAAGAACTCATCTTAACTTGAACACTCCGGTTGTAGGACTTTCGGCAGGTATTCATGGCGGCGAACGTGAAAGCTGTATTGATGCAGGAATGAGTGATTTCATCGCTAAACCCTTTACCCCATCGCAGTTTATTGAATGCATCAGACATCACATTGCAATGCCCGATAAGCAGCCATCGGGACAGCTAACGAATCTGGCTTATCTCAATAAACTATCAAATGGTAACCATGATTTTGTGAAGAAGATGATCCGGCAGTTTATTACTGAAAACCGTCAGGAACTCAATGAGCTGAAAGCCGCATTCGACAACGACTCGCATGCAGATGTGCTTCATGTAGTGCATCGGATGCGCTCAACAATTTCGTTTGTGGGCCTCGAAAGCTCGGCAGGAGTGCTGATTTCAGAAATTGAAAAGGCACCGCTGGAAACTGCCGGACTGGAAACAATAAAATCAACCGGCGAAAAACTGATTGCTGTTTGCCGAAAAGCAATCGAAGAACTTGAAAAATATTAAACAGAACATCATGCGTGTTATCGGACGTATTCCGCACCCTACAATTGGTATTACCATTTTCAATATGAATGATAAATACCAGCTCAAACTGGAAGCAGGGCCAATGGAACAAACCTATAAGTTCACACACGAGCAAGCACCAGGGGTTGAAGCTCTCGAAAAATTGGCGGATGATGTTTTTCTGAAAAGTTGCATCGACCGTTTCAATGCGATGTATCTGGATATGAAAGCGGCTCTGGAACGTGCTGCCGGCTAATTCCTTTGAATTGGCTTCAGAAAATCAATCGTTTTCTCAATTGCCTGCTTTGCGTGAATGGGTAAATCATTGTCCGTAAACGGATGCTTACCGCCAAACGTATGATCGGCATGTGCAATAACCAGTAACTCTGAATTTGGGTTTTTCTGATGCAGCAGTTCTGCTTCTTTTACAGGCACAGCCGCATCAGCAGTTCCATGTATAATGAGATGCGGAACTTGAATGCGGGCGGCCGCAGCCGATGCATCAAAACGAGCTGCATTTTGCAGCGTGTCGTCGAGCAAATCAACATACAACGGCATATCTTGTTTTGTGCGGGCATTGTGCGTGAACTGCACGCCGCTTTTTCGCCAGCGTTCCTGATCGGAGTTAAGAATGCGCCCCGCCAGATCAGCTACTCCGGCCCAGGTGACCAACGCTTTTATGCGTTTGTCTTCTGCTGTTTTAATTGTGGCAATTCCCCCGCCCCGACTGTGTCCCCACAAAATTATCTTCTGCAAATCAAACTGCGCAGCATCCGGCAATGCTTCCAGCTGAGCGAGCAAATCATCCAAATCACTCAATTCTCGGCTGTAAGTATTCCGCCCGAAGGCTTCCAGATTTACAAACTCAGCAGGATACTCGGGCGAGGTTCCGTTGTGCGAAAAATTAAACCGCAGCACGGCAAATCCGGCTTCACTGAGCTTATGGCTCAGCAGCGGAAAATGTCCCCAGTCTTTAAAGCCTTTGAAACCATGCACAAAAACAATCAGCGGTGCAGGCGCTCCCGTTTCAGGCAAAACCAGCGTTGCCGGCAGAGCAAAACCATCGTGCGTATGCAGCGTGGTTAACTCAATTTCATTTGCTGCCTTCAAGTGCTTCAGGTTTTACGTAAAATGAAATTTCACGCAACTTACCATCAACAAACTTATAGCTGCCCTTGTAATCTTCGGGCTTCCAGCGTTTCAGTCGGGAAGCATCTTTGGGCTGCGCCTGATGCGTGTAGTAAACTGTATCGCCCTTGCTCCAGGTGGTAAGCGGTTGTTCTGAAAATAAACCCATAAAGAAATCTTCCGAATAACCGATATGCGCTTTGTTGGAGGTCCTGTAATTGTAATCATCAAGTGCAATGGGTTTGCGGCCCGGTGCAAGATTTGAAGAGTTGTACTTGGCCAGTGTAAGACTGTACGGAACCCATTCGTCTTTTGCATTTCTGCAAATACCAATAGTCAGCACTTCGGTCTGACGGCTGTTGAGTAAGCGAATGGTTTCACGCTTTTTATCTTTCAGGTAATCTGTATCTGCTAATTCAATAATAATTTTTTTCACGGCATCCGGATAGCCAAGCACAACAGCATTCATAGCTGTATCAAGCGGATAAGCCCATTTTCCAACTTTGTCTTTTCCTCCGCCAATAATCTGACGCGGAACTGTATCTGATGGTGCAGCAGTGGCTGCGGTGTCGGCAGCAGGGGTTTGGGTATCAGCGCCGCATGAAGCAGCAAGCAAAAGAATGGTGAGCGGAAGGAGCAGTTTGTTCATAGTCATTGTTCGATAGCGTACAAACTTACATGAAAAGCGATAAAATTGCCGAACTAAATGAGCGCAGAGCTGTTAAATTTGCAGATTCATTTTACCCGTCAGATTTGAGCACTTCCACTTCACCGCGCCCGCACGATTCGTTTGCAGCGCTGCGCATCCGCGATTTCAGTTTGTTTCTTTCAGCGCGTTTTCTGCTTACGCTCGGTGTTCAAATACAAAGTGTTGTAGTTGGCATACAGATCACCAAACTCACCGGCGATCCGTGGATGCTCGGGCTGATCGGGCTTTCAGAAGCATTACCGTTTATTGGCGTTGCGTTATTTGCAGGGCATGTTGCTGATGTGGTTCGGCGCAAGCGCATTGTACTTTTGGCAACGCTGTTTCTTGCGCTGGCTTCGTGGGCGCTGTTTGCAGTAAGTTTCAATGAGCACTTGCTGCTGCTCTTTGGTACGCTGCCGGTTTACGGTATCATTTTCTGCACCGGCATTGCGCGGGGCTTTCTGGGACCTGTATTCCCGGCCATGCTGTCGCAACTTGTTCCGCGGGCACT
>CALRTD020000134.1:0-9609 GCA_943371015.1 Synechococcus sp. UW140
AAAATAACGTATATCATACTTCTCACAAAAATAATTTACAGCAGCTGTATCAGACGCGTAATAGAATGGCTGAGTTGTTCCATTTTCTGAAACATAATAATTGTTGCGAAGGTTTTTGAATGTAGAATACTGAAGGTACAAACGGCCATCATAAAATAATTTACAAGGCACTAAGGTGCATTCAAACTCAGTGCGTGTATTCGGGTAAATGAGTTGCAGTTTTTCGTAATCATAATACACCTGCCACACACTGTCGCGACTCAGCAAAAGCACATTTCCAAGGCAGTCGCGGTAAAGACTTTGCACACTGCTTTTTACGGCCATTGCTGTAATAACTTTCCCGTTTAGATCTGTAAGCAATAGTTGCGATGAAAGTCTTCCGCCCCGATGTGCCAGCAGAAGTAAGTAATCATCATAAAACTCAACATCGGCTGCCATGAGCGACGAATCTTTCTGAATACATTTTATCGCATCGGCTTCAATTACTACTTCATTCAGCAATTTGGCGTTAACAGGAAGTGCAAGTTGTAAATTAGTATCGGGTTGTGTAATTACAAACTCCGTAGTTGTATAGCCAATACTGGTTACCACAAGTGTAACGGGAAACTGGCTGCATTGAATTTTAAATCGCCCGTCGGCATCAGTAAGTGCGCCTTTTGTGGTGCCTTTTACCAGCATACCGGCCCACGGAACTGGTTGTTTTGAAGTCGTGTTGATGACTGTTCCGCCAATAAATTCCTGTGCCGAGACATTTGCCCCGGCGAGAAGGAGTAGCAGCACAAACAGCTTACGCATCGAACGTAAGACGTTGCTGCAGCTGAATTCCATAACTGTTTTAAGAAAAAGGCGGAGTAATCAGGCGGTGCGGCGCACTACAAGCTGTGCAACGCCGATGTTCACTACCTGCACAGTATCACCCGATTCAATGTAACCGGTTTCGGCTGTTGCATCATATAGCTCGCCGTCGATAGTTACTTTTCCGGCGGGGCGAAGGATCGTGCTGGCAATTCCTTTTTTACCGGTTAGTTCAACAGCCTGCGATTTCATACCGGTGCTTTCGTAACCGTTGTTTGAGTCTTGCTCATTATTCAGTACAATTTTGCTGAATAGTTTTGTGCCGAAAAACTTTTCACTGGTCCAGATAGATCCAAACAATGTGGTGAGTACGAGTACCAGCACAATGAGCGAAACTTTAACAAACGCGGCCCAGTTGGGCATCGGAATCGAGGAGCCGTCGGGAACTGACCCTACCAGGGCAAGCGATAATCCGGCCACCATAAGTACTATGCCGGAAATGCCGATTACACCGAAGCCGGGTATGGCTACAAGTTCTATAATCAGCAAAACTACACCGGCAAGAAACACGAGGATTTCCCAATGTGCTGCCAAACCATCAATGTAAAGCGGGGCAAAGTAAAGTACCGCTGCCGTTATAGCCACTACCAGCGGGAATCCGATGCCGGGCGATTGCAACTCAAACCAGATGCCGCCGATAATAAGCATGATGAGTAATCCGCTCACGAAAGGCAAGAGCAGGAAATCTATGATTTTGTCAAGCGCAGTAGGAGTGTAGCTGACCACCTTGTAGCCATTATAGCCCGAGCGTTTCAGGAGTTCGGAAAGCTCGTTGCTTTCGGCTTCGCAATAGTTGTTGGCAATGGCTTCGGAAGTGGTAAAGCTGAGTACGCGGCCCGAGTCGTTAACACCTTCGATTCGGATGCGCGGGTCGTTCATGGCTTCGGCAATGCGCGGATCACGTTTGTTGGCCTCGGCAGTTGTGCGCAGCAGTGAACGCATGTACGACTGGTATTTTTCAGGAGCAGGAACGCCGTTGGCATCAACTACAGTGGCTGCTCCGATACTGGCTCCGCGGCTCATGTATATACTGTCGCAGGCAATGGAAATAAGTGCTCCGGCTGATGCTGCATTGCGGTCAACCCAAACCATAACCGGACGATCATAGTCAAGAATGTGCTGTCGAATATTATCGGCTGCATCAAGAGCTCCGCCAAACGTATTCATTTTGATGAGTACACAGGCTGCATTCATTTCCCGAGCCTGTCGAAAAGCGGCTTGTGTTTGGCGCCATGATGGCGGGCCTATTTCATCGTTAAGTTCAAATGTGTAAACGAGTTTTGCCGGTTCTGCAGGTGCTCCGCCGCTGTTATCGGAACCGCCGCCCGATGGCGTCATGTCAATGTATTGAAACGGAATGCCAAAAGGCAAAGCCATTTCAATTATCGGAACGGCTCCTCCGCCGGTTCCGTCGCCAATTCCGGGAGTCATTTCACCGGTTGTAATATCAGGTGATGCTTCTTTGCAAGATACATTGGTAACAACTGCTTCAGCACTGGTAATGCTTTCTTTCCCTTTGCGTTTGGCATTGGCCGATAGCAATTGATGGCCGCAAAGCAGCAGAAGTACAATTAGCGAAAAACGGAAAAGCGTTTTCATGCTTAGTTCTAATTCTCACGAAATTAAGCAAATACTTTCTGAAAAACACAGCGGTTGATAAATGGTCGGAAATTGCTGATAAACGGATTTAATTCATTAGCATCCATGTACTAGGCAATGAGGAGTTTGCGAGGCGGATATAAATACCGATTTATTAAAATTCATGATTTTCAGATGGAAGATTTCGCCACTGATGAAGCGCATTATGATCGTAATACTCATTATTTATTGCATTAATCCGAATATAATCAGTAACTTACATTCAAGACATCAAGCCGGCTCGGGAGTGCCACAGGAAAGAAAAGCCGGCAGTTCAGCATTCAGTCAATTCTGTTGATGTAGTTGCCATTCTCTCTCTCCGGCAATTGTTGCGCATTACCTCCTCGTTCAGCAGCTGCAATTGCTCAGTAGCTCTGCTCACCAATTGATTTTGAAAATAAGGAGTAATTAAAATAATGCTGCATGACAATTTACATTAAATACATGGTGAGTTTGCGCTGTAAAATGATGGTACAGCAGGAACTCGAAAAATTAGGCATTCCTTTTTCAGTGCTCGATCTGGGTAAAGTTGATTTGCCCGATACTACTTCATCCGATCAATTGCATCAGTTAAAAGATAATCTGATGCGCTCCGGACTTGAAATGCTCGACGACAGAAAAAGCATTATTATAGAGCAAATCAAAAATGCAATAATTGAAATGATTCATTATGCCGAAGATTTGCCTAAAGTCAATTATTCAGAGTATATAAGTAAGCAACTTAACTATGATTATACATATCTGTCAAATCTGTTTTCAGAAGTAAAAGGAATTACAATACAGCAATTCATTATTCTGAATAAGATTGAACGTGTGAAAGAGCTTTTGCTTTATGATGAGTTAAACCTTACTGAAATCTCGTATAAGTTGCATTACAGCAGTGTAGCGCATTTATCTAATCAGTTTAAAAAGATTACCGGACTTACACCTTCTTATTTCAAGCAACTCAAGAAAAAGAGAATGAGTAATCTTGAAGATATGTGAAAGATGTAATATTTCAATCAGTTTGTGTAATGCAGTACGATATGTTGTGTGTCACCTTTGTGGTGTAATTAGTATTCATTAATATATCATTCAATCATGGACACAACGCACACACAACCTACCGGAACATTTAAAATTACCGGCGATTGGGCTGTTCAGTCGAAACAACTGAAAGAACAATTCTCGCAACTTACTGATGCTGATTTGACTTTTGAAGCTGGTAAAGAGCATGAATTGCTCAAGAAAATTGAAACCCGCCTGAACAAAAAGCGTGATGAAGTAATTAACATCATCAAAAAAACGCAAACCGAAAAGAGCTAAGGCTGAACCGATATGTATAGGTATGAATATCTTTCAGACATATACAGTTGATTAACCAACGCAAGAGGCAGAATTTAACTATTCTGCCTCTTCGGCTTTATAGAAGTTCACTGTTCGTATTTATCATAAACTCACAGAACTATCATGGAAGCAGAAAATAAATATGCCGAAGGCCAATATGTGCATGCAATAGACAGCCCGCATATTAAACTAATCATACGGCGTTATCTTGATCGGATCTACTACTGTAAAATAGCAGAGTTTCCGGAGCATGATGACCTGGTTTATTTCGAGCGGCAAATTGAACCGGAAGTAATTAAAAATGATAATGTTAAGCCTGATCACAAAACTCCTGAAGCATCAATAGAACATCAGTAAACGGATTAAGTGCAAGATAAACACTGTGAATAATGTAATTTATTCGTATTTACTTGTAATAGAAATACCACAGTAATAATTCAACTTTGTTCTGTGGAAATGATTTCACCGATTAAACCAATAAAATGAAAAATTATCTATTAATACTTGCCTTTAGTGGTCTTGTACTTGCTTCTGTAAATCAATCCTGCAGCTCTCCCGAATCAAAAGTAAAGGATGCAGGACTTGAAGTAATTGATGCACAGAAACAACTTGATGAGTCCAATGAAAAGTACAATCAGGAAATTGAAAACTACAGGAAAGTAACTGCAGAGAATGTAGCTGCTAATTACCAAATGATTACCGATTACAATACCCGGCTGATTCTGAATAAGAAGAAAATGGATGCAGATACACAAATAAAAATTGTTGAGCTGGAAAAAAAGAACAACCAGATGAAATCCCGAATGGATAATTACAAAGCAGACGGAGCTGATAAGTGGGAAACTTTCAAAAAAGAATTTGATTATGATATGGAAGAACTTCGCAGTTCTTTCAAAGGTCTTACTAATGATAATGTAAAGTAAACGATCATTTCTGGAAAAGAGCAAACAGGCTTTATAAGATCCTCCGCAAATTAATAAAGTCCTGATTTTTGCAGCCGGGTTAATCAGTAGCACATATAACACAAGTGCTGTTGCTGGTTTACCCGGCATCTTTATTTCGTAGCATTTCACAGGATTTAAATTCAGCCAAATGATTAACAGCGTTCAAAATTGGAATGTCATGATTCTGAACATGACTATGCTTATTCACGATGAATGTCCTGAACTCTCTAAATACTTATATGAAATGCACACGGATCTGCTCAATGCTGAAAAACCGGAACTATCAGCAACTGTTCTGAAGCGTTATTTTGAATCGCTTTTTAATTTACTCAGTAAGTACAGATTTACACCTTCGTGATACTGGATAAGATGTGTGAATACTGTAATGATCGGTTATTTTTTTATAATGTTTATTCCTGAAATTAGTTGTTGATTTGTATATAAATAATAAATACATATACTTATGAAAAAGAAATTATTTTTTTGCTTTCTGCCTTTATTTTTGCTGACTCAGCAAGGCATTACTCAGAACACAGATATTGACCCGCGTGAGCGCTTAACATTTGGAGTAAAAGCAGGTATCAACTATTCAAATGTTTGGGACAAGCAAGGTCAGGAATTTCAGGCTGATCCTATTGTTGGCTTTGCCGGAGGTGTTTTTGTGCTGATTCCTGTTGGTATGTTTGCCGGTATTCAGCCCGAGTTTCTGATTTCACAGAAAGGTTTTCAGGGGTCAGGAACATTGCTTGGTTCACCATATTCATTTTCCAGAGTAACAACGTATATTGATATTCCGGTTTTGTTCGAAATTAAGCCAGCACCGTTTTTATTCATTGTTCTGGGGCCACAGTATTCTTTTCTGTTAACAGAGAAAAATGAATATGTATTCGGTTCCAACAGCACAGTTCAGCAACAGGAGTTTGATAACGACAATGTGCGAAACGGCATATTCGGTTTTGCAGCCGGTATCGATATTAATATTCAACACGTTGTTGTGTCGGGAAGAGCCTGTTGGGATTTGCAAAAGAACAACAGTAATGGTTCTAATTATACACCGCGTTATAACAATCAGTGGTTGCAATTCACACTCGGGTATAAATTGTAACTTTCTGTTTTGAGTCAATATTCCCTGCATTGCAAAATGCGGGGAATGTTGTTTTACAGTGAATCCGAGAATCGTTATTTACATTTGTATTCTGAAAAATACGGCTCCATTTCTCAGTCTATACAAGCTTTTCATGTACACTCAGCCAGATACAATTGAATACCCTGTTCACAACCAGGCTCGATCGCTTGAAGCAGTAATTGCTGCAATTACGGTTGCGGTAATCGTTGTTTGCATGATGTATTACGGCTCTGTTTGGCTCGCTGTTATTCTTGCGTTGGCAACAGTTTTGGGAATTTACATTTACTTAAGCCAGAAAGATATAACGATGATCAGGCTTTATCAATCGCAGCGGGTGATTGAGTTTGAGTATGCTAGTGTAACAGGTAAAAAAGTTGTACGCTCGTTTCCGGCAAATCAAATTAACGCCGAAATCAAAATGATTTATGTAAGAAGAAGTGAACAAAAAGGATTACAGATTTCAACGCAGAGAAGAGAAATCCTCTTTGCTCAAGAATATGATTACTCGGGTTGGCCAATGGAAAAACTGCTCATGATAATTGATCAGATAGAGCGCATGAAAGCTTGAAGCTGTTCAGCTTTCACGAGTGATTAATCAGCGTTTCAGCTTCGGATCAAAAGCATCGCGTAAACCATCGCCGATAAGGTTATAGATGGTAACGGTAATGAAAATTGCAATACCCGGAAACACCACTAACCACCAGGCCTGATAATGTTCTTTGCCCTGCGCAAGAAGCTTTCCCCAAGTTACCATATCAGGCGGAACACCAATACCGAGGAACGATAAGCCGCTTTCTATGATAATTGCCGCTGCAATACCAAAGGCAATAGACACGAGTGAAGGTGCCATTCCGTTGATTAATGCGTGGCGAAGCATAATTCGTTTCTCGCTGAAGCCCATCGACTGCGCAGCCTGAATGTAATCCATGTTACGGATTTTCATAAACTCGGCTCGGGTAAAACGTGCAATTCCGGTCCACGAGGTAAGACCTATAATTACCATTACATAAATAATAGACGGTTCTTTGGCTAAAGCCGAGAGCGAAAGAATGAGGATAAGTGTTGGAATTGAATTCAGGATTTCAATAAACCGCGAGATGTATGAATCAACCGGCACATTCACTTGTTTGCCCAGAAAAGCCCCGCGTCCGGCAATTTTTCCGATGCTGTTGAAAATGAAAATTACGGATGCAAACACAAAAATGCTGACGAGCAGTTGCGCCAAAAAACTAAGTCCCGATTCATTCAGGGCATCACGAAGTACAAAGTTTCTGACACTGAATGCATAGAACCAGGCCGGTAAAATCCCGAAAATGGTAAGCCACAACCGGGCTCTTGTAGTTTTCAGTCGTTCATTGCCAAAGTATCCGGCTAAAGCACCCAGCAACAGGCCAAGTATTGCCGCAATACCCATTGAAAGCAATCCAATACTCAGTGAAACTCTGCTGCCGTGAATGAGTCCGGCTGCTACATCTTCGCCAAGCGAGTTGGTGCCGAGAAGGTGTGTGAACCGGCCGGGCATATACAGCGTATCGCCCTTGCTGTCGATAAATCGCTGATCGTCGGCCGGACTTACGTAACGCATATTGGCTTCGTCTGTTCGTCCCGGCGACCAAGCAATCGGTGCCCAAACCACAGCTTCAAATTCCATCCGTTTCCAGTCGGCAAGTTCAAGCTCAATTGATTTTACTGCTCCGGTTTGCGGATCGGTTAATGTGTAATTGGTTTTGGTCGTAAATGCCGGCCAGAATGTTTCGCCGCCGATACGCATATACAGCGGCTTTTCGTTGGCAATAACAGGTGCAAGTATCGCCAGCGCAACAAAAAATACCATAATGCGCAGCGACCAGAGTGCAGGCTTATTTTTCCGGAACTGCTTCCAGGCATGTGTGCGGAAATTGAATTCCTGCTCAGCTTTATCGGCGGGGAGTTTCTTTCTTCGCAGCATCATTTTGAGGAATAAGAGATGCGCGGATCTACCACGGCATAAAGAATGTCAGCAACAAGATATCCGACCAATGTCATGAAACCGGAAAGCGTAAATACGCAAACGATCATCGGATAATCTTGTGAGCGGATAGCATCAAAAATTTCGCGGCCCATTCCGGGTATTCCAAAGATTACTTCGAGCAAGACCGAGCCTCCTATAGCTGCCGGAAAAATATTAGAAAATACGGTAATGATCGGCAACAGTGCATTGCGTACACCATGTTTCCAGATCACCGTTCTTTCCGAAAGTCCTTTTGCACGAGCCGTGCGAATAAAATCCTGATGCACAATTTCGAGCATTGAAACGCGCATTTGCCGGCTCAAAAATGCCAATGAACTGTATGTGTATGTAATCAGCGGTAAAATAAGATAGGGGAGTGAACTACTTATTTTATCGAATAAACCGGCATCTTCCGGATAACCTTCAACTGGTTTTACGCCATTAGCCGGTAAAAGATTGAACATTTCAGGATTGGCAAACAGGAGCAGCAAAAGTGTTCCCATGAAAAATGGTGGCAGCGAATACAGCATAAACAACAGTACCGACGAAGCCCGGTCGAACAGTGAATCTTTGCGGGATGCGGCATAAACACCAATGGGAAGACTAATAATGTAGGCAAGCACAACAGACAGCAAAGTCATAAGTACAGACCACGGAAGTGCGCGTTTAATGGTGCGCGTTACAGACTGCTTTGTGCTGTAGGAAATACCGAAATCGCCGCGAATAACACCTTCTGTATCAACTGCACCCCGACCGGTTAGCCAGTTTCCGTCGCCAAAAATCCAGCGGTGGTACTGGTTGTAACCATAGAAGTTGACCACAGGAATGTAGTTTTTCCACGTAGTGGTATTGTTGTTCATCTGTTCAAAGCATGCTTTCGTTTCATTAAGCATATAGCGAAACTTTGGCGGCCAAAACTTTGCTTCAGAAGCTGTACTGATTTGATCCAGCTTAGATTTTATTTGTACCGGATCATCAGTAATCTGAAGTGACGTGATTTGTTCAGTTATGGTGTTTTTGGCCACCAATGCAGCTTGTACTTCGGCTTCCGAAGCTGATGAAGTATCTGGCAAAGTAGCTTTTAACGCGATCAGCCGTAAGGCTTTCACGCTTTTCGACCAGTTCGAGATTTCGGGCCAGTTGCCGTAGCGGTTGATGAGCCTGCTGAGCGAAGCCGACTCCGACTGGTCGTGAACTTTATAAAGTGTATCCGGTGATGCAAGGCTGCCAATGGTAAAGTAGAAAAGCGGAAGATCGAGACCAAGCCGGTGGCGCAGAGCGGATTTTTCGCGTTCAACCCGTTCATTTACGCCACCGGCATTACTGCTACCGCCTTCGCTGCCCGAAAACAATGCTTCAACCGGATCGCCCGGCGCATTTACACTAATCACAAACGCAAGCAGCGAAATGATGAAGAGTGTAGGAATAAAAATAAGTATGCGGCGAAATATGTATTTCAGCATTGCCGGGATCTCCGAGGCTCTTATTGTCCGGTTTTAGCAGTAACTCCGCCAGGATTGTTCAGGCGCAAATTACTCAGCCAGATACCGGGCTTTTCGTAATACATACTGTTGTTGTCGAACCGGCGGTGAATAACCACTTTAGCAACATTCGAGAACAGGAACACATACGGCTGCTCGTCATATACAATTTCCTGCAGACGTTTTTCTTTAGCAATACGTGCCGAATCGTTTGTTGTGGCGCGAATTTCATCAATCAGCTTGTCAGAT
>CALRTD020000135.1:0-9471 GCA_943371015.1 Synechococcus sp. UW140
AGATCATGCGGAGTTACTCTTTTCAGTATCAAACGTTCGGTAATCAGTGTTTCCAATTCCATGCAAAGCCGTATTTGTGTAAAGCTAAGTAACCTTCACAATTTTCCTTAATTCGCAGCAAACAAATCAGATTTAAACTCAGCACATGGAAGCCGTACAACTATTGGTTCCTGCAGCATAAAAGGCGGTTAACTTTATCGCTAACGCAATCACTGGCTGTATTTTCTCCGCACACTGCTCACTTACTTAAGTGATGGCTACTCACACATGATGAAGTCAACATGCAAAAAATTGAATGACTCGCGGTGCAGAAGCTCTCTGCTCGGTTTACATCAAGACAGCATTGTAATCAGAATTAGGCACTAACCTACGAAAGCCATCTCATGATTCTCTTCTTTAAACGGGTGTAGGGAGGATATTTAAAATCAGGCTCCCCCCAAACAGCTTTTTCCACTATCGATTTTCGATGTGAAAATGTATTGAACCCCCAATCTCCGTGATAACTACCTAACCCAGAATCACCTACTCCGCCAAATGGAAGTTCTTCATTTAAAATATGCATCAATGTATCATTGATACAGCCTCCCCCAAAAGAAAGTCGGCCTTTAAAAATCTCCTTTTCATAGTGACTATTCGAAAACAGATACGCTGCAAGAGGTTTTTCCTGCACCATAAGTTCATCTATTACCTTTTCATAATCGGTGAATGTTAATATGGGTAATACAGGGCCGAAAATCTCCTCCTGCATTACAGCATCCTGCCGACTCACGCCATCCATTACCGTTGGGCCTATGTAACGTTTTCCCTCATCAGTATTTCCACCATATACAACCTTTTCAGGATCAATAAGTGAACAGATGCGCTTGAAATTACGTTCGTTAATTATAGATACATAATGTTCGGCACCGGGGTTGTAACCAGACTTTTCGATGCAACTGATAATGTATTTAAGCAATTGATCCTTAACCGACTCATGAACAAGCACATAATCGGGAGCAATACACGTTTGACCGGCATTGATAAATTTTCCCCATACAATGCGGCGAGCTGCTGTTTTGAGGTTGGCTCCGGAAGTAACAATTGCAGGTGATTTACCTCCCAGTTCGAGCGTTACAGGAATAAGTTGTCTTGCCGCTGCTTCGTAGACAATGCGTCCGACTCTGTGACTTCCTGTAAAGAAAATCTTATTGAAGGGAAGTTGCAGCAGCGCTGTGATTTCCTCCACTCCGCCTTCGGCAACAAACAGGAAGGAGGAAGGGAAAGCACTGTTAATTAAACTGGCCATCACCCGCATAGTATGTGCAGGCAGTTCACTGGGTTTAATGATACAGGTGTTGCCGGTAGCAATAGCCGCTACTGCGGGAACAAGACTGAGCTGATAAGGATAATTCCAAGGACTGATAATAAGTACACTGCCCAACGGTTCCGAGCAGATGTAGCTGCTTCCGGGTAAACTGGCAATATTGGTTTGCACGCGATGCGGAGCTGCAAGCCTTTCCAGATGCCGCACATAATAGTCTATCTGACGATAAACAAATGCAAGTTCAGTTGTATGCGTTTCAACTTCCGACTTCCCGAAATCATCATAAATAGCCTTGTTAAGTGCGGCGGTATTCGATTTCAGGAGTGCTTTTAACTTAAGGAGAGCCTCAACCCGGAATGCTACACTTTTGGTCTGCTGTGAAAAATAAAAGCGTTGTTGCTCAAGAAATATCTGCTTAAAGTCCATTATTCAGGTAGTTAACTTAATATGTAGTCTGCCGGGTTCTAAACGATATAAAACATAAAAAGTTATAACAGCCTGTATAAAAGCTGAAATAAATTTACTTTAGCGACATGGCATTTTTCAATGATCTCGGACTCGGCTTTTCATCGCATATAAAAGCAGTTGGCTTTATTGCCAAACACAATCTCTGGCTGTATTTTCTCTGGCCGTTGCTCATTACCATTGGGCTTTGGGCAGTTGGTTTTACCTCTACCTTTTATCTTGGCGATCTTTTAGCCGAGAAAGTAATCAACTGGATCAATCTAGGTGGTGAATGGGACGGCTGGCTGGAGTATGTGCGTGTTGTGCTGAGTTTCTTAGTTGGATTTATTTTGAAATTGTTGATGCTGGTGCTGTTCAGCAGTCTGCTCAAATATATCGTACTCATTATTTGTTCGCCCATACTGGCACTGCTTTCGGAACGCATTGATGAAATTATTACCGGCACAAAAATCCCGTTCAACTTTGGTCAGTTTATGCACGATATGCTGCGGGGCATTCTAGTAACGCTGCGCAACATGATGCTTGAATTCCTGATCTGGCTGGGCTGTGTTTGCTTAAGTTTAATTCCGCTGCTGGGCTGGGTGCTTGCGTGGCCGCTGCTGGGTTTCCGCATGACGGTGGGTTGGTACTTCCTTGGGTTCAGTATGATGGATTATTCTTACGAACGCCGCCGCATGAAAATAAGTGAGGGTGTCAGATTTACACGCCGGCACAAGGGAATTGCCATTGCCAACGGCTTTGTGTTTTCACTGCTGCTGATGATTCCGTTTCTCGGCATCAGTATTGCCCCGGTGCTTTCGTGTGTTGCGGCAACATTGGCTGTGCTTGAAGCCGCCAAACAAGATCAGCAGCAGGGCTTCGCTGGTTCACTGCGTACCGTTTAACTTTTTATCGTTCGGATTGTTTTCTGCTTATGCTTCGTATTTCTGCTGTTTCATACCTCAATACACGGCCGTTTCTTTATGGTTTGCGCAAAGCTGCACTGCCCGGCCTTTCGGTAAGTGTTGATATTCCGGCCGAGTGTGCCCGTAAACTGAGCAGCGGAGAAGCAGATATTGGCCTGATTCCGGTAGCTGCACTTCCGGCGCTGCCCGAAGCGCATATCCTGCCCGGCTGGTGCATTGGTGCCGAAGGTGCTGTTGAATCGGTGATGCTTTACAGCGAAGTGCCGCTGAACGAAATAACAACCATTCTGCTCGATTATCAGAGCCGCACTTCTGTTAACCTGGCGCGCTTACTGGCGGCTGAACTCTGGAACATCCACCCAGAATGGAAAGCCGCAGCACCGGGTTTTGAAACCAGCATCGGCGGCACAACAGCCGGTGTAGTTATCGGCGACAGAACATTCACCCTCAACGGCACACACCGCTTTGAATTTGACCTTGCGGCTGAGTGGAAGAAGCTCACCGGACTGCCCTTTGTGTTTGCTGTTTGGGTAAGTATACGTCCGCTAAGCGAAGATTTTAAAGCGGAGTTTGCAGCCGCGCTCAGCATCGGAATGCAGCATATTCCGGAAGTTGTGCAGGAAGCCCAAAACGACTATCCCGACTTCGATGTATTGCATTATCTAACCGCCTGCATCAGCTATCCGTTTACCGACGAAAAACAACAGGCGCTCGAAATGTTCCTAAAAAAGCTGTCGCTGCGCCCACCCCTGCCGTAACAAGGCTTGATGTACATTCGTATCATCAAAAGTTTTATTAAACGCCGCATCCTGCTATATTTGTTTACCCGTCCTTACTGCCATAACTGATTATGAAGCATATCCTACGAATTTCTCTCGCCCTGTTTTTGATGCTCCCCTTTGTTGCGGGCGCACAATCGGTAGTTACCAAAAGTGCCGATGAAGTAAAACTCTTTGCAGCCTCGCAAGCTTTTAACGGCGGCGATTATGTGAAAGCACTGAACCTCTACAAAGAAGTGCTGGCCAACAATCCCAACGATCCTTCCGTAATTTTCCACATCGGAACGTGTTATTTCGAGATGGGTGAAACCGATCAGGCACTCACACAATTTGAAAAAGCAAAAGGGATCAATCCCGACGGACATCCAGATCTGCGCCTCATGCTTGGCCGCATTTATCAGATGCAGGGCAAGCTCGACGAAGCCATAACCGAGCTTACCGTTGCTAAATCAAAAACATCTTCGTCGCCGGCAAAATCAAAAGAGGTAGCCTACTACCTTAATCAATGCCAGACGGCTAAAACATTAATGGCTTCGCCCAAAAAAGTTGTAATTACCAATCCCGGCACACTCATCAACAGTGCTTACGACGATAAACGTCCGTCCATTACTGCCGATGGTAAAACAATGATTTTTAACTCGCGTCGCCCCGGAGGAAAAACAAGTGAAAAAGATCGCGAAGGCGATAATAAATACTTCGAAGATATTTACATGTGTTCATGGGATTCGGCAGGTATGAAATGGGGCGCGGCAGATCTGGCTTCGGGTGCAATCAATACCGATGGGCATGACGCAGCCTGCAGTATTTCGCCCGACGGAAAGCAGCTTTTCATTTATGTAAATAATGCCGAGAAAGCACGCGGCGGCGACATCTACACCTCAAAGCGCAATAATTCAGGCAAATGGAGCAATCCGAAAAACATGGGAGTAAACATTAACACCAGTTATTTTGAAGATGGTGCTGTGCTTTCGCCCGACGGAAACACATTGTATTTCATGAGCGAACGCGGACAGGATTTGGCCTGGAAAGGTCAGCGCGGCTACGGACGCAGTGATATCTGGATGTGTAAACGCAAGAATAAATCAGAATGGGATCTTCCGGTTAACCTTGGCCCGGTTGTAAATACGGAATATGATGAAGGCGGAATTTTCCCTGCTCCTGATGGCAAAACACTTTACTTCTGCTCCAACGGCCACAACAGTATGGGCGGTTACGATATTTTTATGACTCGCTTTGAAAACGGCGTTTGGTCAACTCCGGTCAATGTGGGTTATCCGATTAACACTCCCGGTAATGAACGTATGTTCCAACTTTCGGCTGATGGAAAAACAGCTTATGTTGATAGCGACCGTCCCGGCGGGCTCGGCGAGCGTGATATCTGGATGGTTGATATGACTGAACTACTGCCGAAGAAAAAAGAAGGCCCGGTAATGTCAACTTTGCTCGGTTCCATCTACAATGGCGACGGACTTTCTGTGGCTGCCGAGGTAAAAGTGTTTGATGTAAACGGCACACAAATCGGCACAGCAACATCTACACCGCAGGGCAACTACAGTCTTAATCTTGAAGGCGACCGCACGTATGAAATTCGTGTTGAAATGCCCGGCTACAAAGCGGTAAAAGAAACCATCAGTCTGCCGGCCGATAAAGAAGGCGGCACGTTTGAGCTGGTGAAGCATTTTATTATTTATAAGGAATAAAATGCTGTTCACTGTACTATTTAAAGGCGACTTCTTTACGAAGTCGCCTTTTTTTATTTGCCGGGGAAAGTTTTCGTCAGCTTCGCTGACAAACTTTCCCGGTTTTGGAAAAAGTTTGCAACTTTTTCCGGGCATTCTGCAGCCGGTTACAAACCGGCCTCAACTATACGCCGGGTTGCCAACCCGGCGCAGCTTCGCTGCATTTCAGATCACTTATTCGGCAAGCCTTAACACTTGTTCAATGTGCAGGTAAAATGCAATTGAATGAATGTAGTTTCGGTTATGCGCTTTTTACTGATAACCCTCTGCTCTGCTTTACTGGCAGGATGTGCTTTGCATTCCAAACCTGAGTCGCAAACACAAAACGTGAATGAATACAAACTCTATTTCGTAAACCCGAAATGGAATGACACAATGGTGATTCGCGTTCTTTACGATTCATCACATTACACCGTTGGTTATCTGCTTGGCGGAGATACGTTTGCTGTGGAAAGCAGCAGCCGGATTGATTCGGCTTATCAGTATATCCGCAACAAATCACTGCTGGCTTTTGCTGAAAAGTTTTGTGATACGGCTAACGAAAACCCGGTACATCCAACACCGCTTAGCTATGAAGACCTTGATGTATTTATTTGCGATGGATTACCGGAAGATCACGAACGAGCATATTATATGATTGATTCCGGAAATATTGCTGTTCGTGTTTGGATAGAAGAAAAAAATCTTGATCGTGCCCCAAAACCTGAGTTGATTTTAGAAATAGATCGAAGTCATGTATTTCAACATCACTATAGAATTTATCAACTGTATAATCTATCGGAACTTAAGTTTGCAGGCTCAATCGAAACAACAAACAAAGGATGCACACATACGCCTTTAGAGATATTTCCTAAACGATACTATTTTGCTGCAAGGAACTTTGAAAGCGGAACAAGCTATTCCGCTGAGAAAATTTCCCTTTTCACATTAAAAGGAGGTTTAATACATAATCTGAGTTCTGCTTTAACTGTAAAAAATTCAGCCACCAAATTTTCGTTTACGAATGATATTACTGCGGCTTCGACAGAAATCACTGCCGAACTTGATTTTATTAACGAAAGAGAACTCTATATGTATTATAGTTACACACTTAGTATTCATGGCTATAGCTGTGAAAATCCAATTATTGAAACAGCTACTTATGCTGTTAAATACTCTATTAATAATCAAATAATTACTCCAAATGATGCGGAAAAGCGAAATAATCAAATCTTCCTTGCAAACGAGTTAGACCTAACGCCTTTATTCATTGATCAAATAGATATTGTAAAAAGAAAAGGCACACAGAAACAGAAACTTGCACTAAGAGATTTTAATAAAACAAAGCTTGAAGAAGAATACTACTCTGCCCTCTCAAACAAATAATGGCTCACCAACCATTCTTCAAATCACTAAAATAGTAGATATGATTTTGGGTATAAGAATAATGCTAGTTGTAACTCTGGCAAGCCTTTGGGGCTGTAATAAAGACAGGAAGTTAAAAATCATCGAATTACAAATAGTTAACCCGGTACGAAATGATACTCTAACTATATACAACTGCTATATATCTGATGACTCATTACTTTATCAGGTGGCATTAAATGATACTTTTTATCCTACTCCCCCAAGTAGTTTTTCAGATAGCATTTTCAGTTACGATTTACTTCATAAATACATAGAAAATTTTCAAGACACTTTTGATAGCCGGCCTCTTTATCCAAAAATCATTCGACAGAGTCAACGTCATGAATTCGTAATGAAACAACCCAAAACAACTCAACCAATGCAGTATTACATGACCGACTCTTCAAATACATTGAGTAAAGTGTACTGGTATTATCAACCTACCAAAAATGGAAACTTGCTAATTATCTGCTCCATTAACGGTCACAACGTGCACACTTACGATCTGATCCAGACAAAAGTGCATGACTATGATAAAAAAGGGACCATCACAAGTTTCACACGCTGGCAGTCAGAAGACTCTCTTATTTATTATCCTGAATTTGACATTTTTCAATCACAAAGTGAATACTGGGGAACCGCTTTAGGCGGAAACAACGGATATCTCTATCGAATCGAAAACGGGTTGTTAAAACAAATCAGCAATGAACTTCCAATCGATGGTGGTTGCGGCTTTCCATTTGACAGCATAAATTATGCGTGTATCAAGTTCCGAAGTAGATTGATACAGAATAATGAAAACATTTTTTCAATTGAAATAACTTATAATCTTGAATTAATGGATACATATACAGACAGTAATCCAGTTAAAATACTCAGTAACTGCAAAAAACTAATCCCACTACAAAATGTAAATGGCTTGCTGAATGCTGAAGAAAACGAGAATCTCCTGATGCCAGATGGATTTACACCACTATTTCACAGGGAGTTGTTGCAGGTAAAGAAATATGGGAATAAGGAGCAACGACATTTACTCAGACTTTACAAATAAGTGCCAAGAAAATTCTTAATTCTTCTCAAACAAATAATGGCTGACAAACCATTCTTCTCCATTGCTGAAATTCCACAACTCGGCGCAGGCCATGTAAAACACACGCCAGTACACCCACCACTTCGTTACATTTTCTTTGCCATACGTTTCGGCAAACAGCGGTAAAATTTCGGCTTTGTGTGCATCCATGTTTTGCAACCAGGCTTCCGAAGTTTTGCCGTAATGTTCGCCGCTTACGCGCCAGTGCCGCTGCAGGCGCATGTGCTTGTTCCAATACATGAGATAATGATCAGAAGGCATCATGCCGCCGGTGAAGAAGTAGCGCGACATCCAATCGGTTTCGTCTTTCGACTCGAACAGGTAGGTGTATTCTTTGTGTGTGAAGATGTGAACGAACAGTTTTCCGTCGGGCTTGAGCCAGGTTGAAATCCGTTCGAGCAGCAAACCGTGGTTGCGCATGTGTTCAAACATTTCCACTGAAACTACACGGTCAAAACGTCCGGCATCAGCAGCAAACACATTCATATCAGCCGTAATAACGGTGATGTTGGTTAGACCGCGCTTGGCGGCTGTTGCATCAATGTATTGCTTTTGGGTGCGCGAATTGGAGACGGCTGTGATTTTACTTTGCGGAAACTTCGCGGCCATAAACAAGGTGAGCGATCCCCAGCCGCAGCCGAGTTCCAGAATTGCCTGTCCGTTTGCAAGCTGTGCGCGTTCACAGGTTAAGGCCAGCATATCGGCCTCGGCTTTTTCGAGCGTTGCAGTTCCGGGCTTCCAGTATCCGCTGCTGTATTTCAGATGCGGACCGAGACAGTATTGATAAAATGCGGTGGGCACTTCGTAATGCTGCTCGTTGGCGGCTTTGGTTTCAACCGCAACCGGACTTTTGGCAAATTCCTCCAGCTGCTGCATAAAATAGGCATACTGCTCATCGGGCGTGCTGCGTTTTTCATCGCGCAAACGCTGACGAAGCAGACGGCGGATTCCGGCACGGATCAGGACATCAGGAAGCAGATTGCGCTCGAGCAAGCTGTCGATATTCATACGCTTATGATTTTGGCGGCAGCGGAATAAACTTGCTCACGCGCTGCTGATAGGCTTTGTAGGCTTCGGGTTTTGAACGGAGGTTCTGCTCTTCGTTCATCGGAATACCGGTAACTCGAAGCAGGAGATACAAAATGATTGCCGGACAAATAATGCTGATCCAGCCCCAGGGCGATGCACAGGCGAAAACAAAATAGCCGATCCAAATGCACCACTCGAAAAAGTAATTCGGATGCCGCGACCAACCCCAGAGACCAACATCACAAGCTTTTCCTTTATTCGATTTATCGCTTTTGAATTTCTGCAACTGCCGGTCGGCAACACCTTCGCCGATGATCGCCAGCAGCCAGATGGCAGCGCCAGCAAACTCAAGCGGATGAAGTTTTTCGGAAGTATTTACACTTACCAGTAAAAACGGAATCGAAAGAAATACATTTGATACTGCCTGCATCTGAAAGAACCAGAAAACTTTGGTCTGGAAATTCGGTGCCCAATCAATTCGGAGTTGCTTGTAGCGGCCATCTTCATCGTGTATATGTCCAAGTACACGAACGTGTAAATACATACCCAAACGCATTCCCCAAATCACCACCATTGCGGCAATGAGCAGTTTTCGTTCGGGCAAACCATCACCCATTAAAAAATAAATAACAGCAACAAGCGGAAAGTTGTACGACCAAAATACATCTACAACTCCGGCATTATTGATTTTCTTTTGCCAAAGCCACACCAAGGTCATCACCACACAGCAGGCCGCAGTGGCTGCAAGAATCATCAGGAGAATTTGCATGGTGCT
>CALRTD020000136.1:0-9448 GCA_943371015.1 Synechococcus sp. UW140
CCGGTTCGTCGGAAGCACTGATTCAGCTGATCCGCAATTTTCCGAACGAATCGCCGGTGCAGATTGCAGCGCGCACGGGCTACTCGCAGCAGCACATCAACCGCATATTGAACCGCGATGCGGGAGCCAACATAAAAACCCTGCAGCGCATTTTCAGAATCAACAATGCAGTGGCCGAAATTGGCCGGCAAAGCAGCGAAGAACATTCGCTCACCGAAATCGCCTTGCAAAACGGTTACTTCGATCAGGCGCATTTCATTCATGAGTTCAGCACCATGACCGGCATGTTGCCCGGCGCATTCCGCAAAATCAGCCATCTTGCAGCAGGACGCGTTATCTATCTGCCCTGACCGGCAGTGATGCGCATCAATTTCGGTGAGGTTCATTTTTTACAATCTTCGGCAAAAAGCACAGCATAAGTTTGCCGAAAAAATGATTGAAAAATGAAAAAACTGAAACGCATCATGCTGGCGGCACTCATTGTTTTATTTGTATGGTTCGGACTGATAGGTCTTATCATGAACTATATTTTCCCGGCCAGTTCTGAACCACTGGCAAAACAAATTACACCGGGCTACCGGTTTTCAGGCAAGCAGGAAGGATTCAGCCACACAGTAACTGAAGTCCGCAACGGCTGGGTATGGCTGCGCTCAGAACTGGCGCCGCATGCACCGGGTCCTCCCGAGCATATACACGAATCGTTCGACGAAACATTCAGAGTCGAAAAAGGAACACTCAGCCTGCTGCTCAACGGCAAAAAAACAGAACTGAAAGCAGGAGAATCCATTACAATACCGCGCGGCACACCGCACAAACCATTTAATGAAACCAATGAAATTGTTGTGCTTTACGACTCAACCGGAAAAGCAGGTACAATGCCGGTTGAATTTGCCGCAGGTCTATCAGCACTTTATATTGAAATGGATAAAGCCGGCGATCCCCAATCGGGCAGCGTACTGCTGCAGCTTGCAGCGCAGGGCAATTCATTCGATACCTGGGTGACAGATGCCCCCGGAGGAGCGCAAAAGTTTATGCGCTGGATGCTTGGCCCGTTAGCCCGGCTATGCGGTTATGGTTATTAAACAAAAAGAGCGGCACCATGGCCGCTCTTCTTTTTATCAGCATAAATTCTTTTGCCGAAGAACTGAATTATTCCCAGTTAAATTTATCCTCGTCTTTGTCTTTCCCCTTGTCATTATCTGCTTCACCTTCTTCTTTCACATTCGAAAATTCAAGTCGTTCTGTGATGCCTTTGCTGTTCACGTATTCGAGATAAAGATCATTTTGTGTAAGACGCAGAATGCGATAACGACGCTCACCATATTCACGTCCGTTTGGTTCAAGCACAACCTCTTCTTTATCGTTCTCAAACCGCCATTTGCCTGTCCAGCTTAACTGATCCGAACAACCTTGACATTCCTGAGCATATTCAATATAATCGCCATCGTTAACATCGCTGAAACGAAGAAAATAACTGTAACCGAGGTAGTGAAACGCGCTGTCTGTTTTGTTAACACCGTTGAGCGAAAACTTTTCGAGTTTCCAGAGTTCTTCTAAACGGGTTTCTTTAGGAATGAGTGAAAATCCGGGACCTTCTTCGTACTTGCAGCAAGAACTGAATGTTAACATGGAGCCGCAAAAAATGGCTGAGAGTAAAAATTTCATCTTGTTCATCGTTAGTTGTTTTAGATATGAATGCATAGGTAACAACAAAATCAATACCTTAATTACCATCTAAATTAAATATCGTTTAGCAAAACCATATATAATTTTAAAAATCGTTTTAGTCTGAAAAATAAAATCAGCACACAACTAATTTCAATGCACAGTAAGCAATTGACACTCATTTTTTCGGAGTCCGGAAATTTGATTTTCCCGATAGACAGGTATTAATACCTAATATTAGTATCTGTTTATTTATCAATTTACGATATGAAAATAAGCGCGGAACAAAATTCGACATCAAGAGCTGCTGCTGATTCAGGAGCTGCTGTGTCGAACAGAACACAGCAAACAGCACAATTTCCGGCACCAATGAGTTCTGCAGCGCAGTTAATGAATTCGGGGACGGTTCAGTTTCTCAAAAAGACATACAAGTCAATCGAAGGAAGCGGGTATAAAACCTATATCGTTTATGATACCGATACACAACTGATAACTAGTGTTCTTACTGAACGGAGTTCATATTCGGGCAAATTACCTACAACGAAAAGAGGAGATCATTCAACAGCTATTGTTGTATTCAGAGATATGATTATACGAGCCGGATTTAAAAAAACGCTTGAGCAATGCAAGAGTGAATTACGAGATGTACTATCAGTAACAATGGGATTACCCGGCATGCAAAAACCGGGAGCTCAGAAAAATATACGTCCTCATTTTATGGGACTTTTAGATCAAGTAAATAGTATGACGATCAGTGAAGTTCCGTCAGTCATGGATCGAATAATAACAGCGCGAAATTTTGTTCCGCTTACAGCCTTTACACATTCAAAATCGCTTGGCGGATTTGGAGAATCATCATCGGCAGGAGGTTTATTTGCAGGAAACAGACTGTATGAAAAAGATAATGATACTTCATACGACCTTAAGAGCGGCGATAAACTGAATATCTGGAAGCTGCTTGACATCCGTAAAAAGCCTTCAGACTATTCAGTAAATACAATGGCGGCAATTATTCAGCAGCACCTGATGACCTTGCGCATTGCATATCCGTGGATGATTGGACCCGATGATCTGACAGTGCTAATTGACTGGGCTTCGGCCAACTATTGGAGTGAATATCGAGGAACTGTTTTTGCAGGATTTGAAGACGATGAGGTTGCTATTGTTGCGCTTGCCAAAAAACAAATTAGTGCTAAAAAATCGGTTGCGCTTGTAGTAAGTCCAAGCGATGACTTTGAAGAGGACTTTGATGACGCTGCTGAAATTGTTCTCTGATTTTTTCCTAAAAAAACTGCGGCGACCCGAAAACATAAAGCACACCAATCATTCTGCAGTGGTCAGATCAGCAAAAAAGCGGCAAAAATGCCGCTTTTTACTTCATAGTTCACACCAACTTATTCCCAATTAAAACCGCCTTTGTCGTGATCTTTACCATCATGCTTATCATCAATTTCAGCTTGTTCAAGCACATTTGAAAACTCCAGTCGCTCCAGCACTCCGTTTTTAGTGGTGAATTCCATAAACAAATCATCTTTGGTTAAGCGGAGAATCCGGTAGCGGCGTTCGCTTTGTACATAGCCGTTAGGTTCAAGCACAACTTCTTCTTTATCGTTCTCAAACCGCCATTTGCCTGTCCAGCTCAGCTGATCGGGACAGCCTTCGCATTCCTGAGCATAGTCGGTATAATCGCCGTCATTTACATCGCTGAAACGCAGGTGATAATTGTAGCCGAGGTAGTGAAAAGCACTGTCGGTTTTGTCAACTCCATCGTGCATGTACTTTTCGAGTTTCCAAAGTTCTTCGAGGCGAATTTCTTTGGAAACCAAGGAAATTCCGGGGCCTTCTTCATATTTACCGCAAGAACTGAATATCAAAATTAATCCCCAACAAATGGCTGCGAGTAAAAACTTTATCATGTTCATGATTTATTGTTTTAAGAGTGGATGCACATAAAACAACAAAATCAATGCCTTTGATCATGATGTGCAATTAAAATACGATTAGCACAAACTCGTTTTACTTCAAAAATCGTTTTAGGACAAAAAATTAACCATCGGGAACTCCTTCACTTTCTTAAGATTTGGGAAAAAATCTGATTAATGTAGTCTGACGCCCAGGAGTTTAAACAGTTCAGCACGAATACATTCCTGATAAACCGAAAAATCAAATCCGTCATTCTTCATCGCTAACTCAAGATCTGAGTTTGAAAACCAAATTACATTTCCGCTTGTCATTTGCAATCCCATACTTTCAATAACACATCTGTAGCCGCAATATGGAAGAGGCAAGGTATACTGACTTTGCCATAACGTATCATTATACTCAATAGGAATCCATTTATAATTAATGATCAACGATTTTTCGTGAGCCGTTGTAACCACATCACTTAATCCGGGAATAACAGACTCAATTGTATCCATCATTTTCATTCCCAATTCTGTGTAAGTAAGCTGCCTTTGTAATTTACTATTCGCATACACAGGCATTTTTGACTGTGTAGAATTAAGAATGTAGTTTAATAAATAGCGATAGTCGGCCTGCGGGAGATATTGATTTGAATCAATGGTAAGCCTTACAGAATGAAGAATCGTATCGTTGATTAATTTTCCGTTTAGTTGGGTTGCCAGCAAATTGCGATAAATACTGTTGGCCTCTGATTGCTTAGCCGGAGATAATACGTTGGAATACTGTGCTAAAGGAATTAACACTTGAGGGCATACCGAGTCAGGAATCAAATGATATTGCTGTTGTGCTTTTTTCAGCGATGAGCAAGACAGAAGATAAAACGTATCTAACTGCTGACTGACGGCTGTAATCAAAAAGTAACTTGGTAAACGCTTTTTATAGTATGATTTATCACTAAAGGCATCTTTCGTTTGAGCTACCGACATTCTTGTTTGAAAACTAATATCAACATATGGATTATCATAACACACGATGAGATATGGCTTATCGGATGCTTTTGCGATAATGCTGTCTTCGTTGCTATTTAAAACTTTTGCCTGATTCGGAGATACAGAAACTATACGGCACGCAGGAAACAGACTTTGTTTCTGCGAAAATAATGGCGTGTGTGAATAAAGGAAAAGTGATGCAGTGATGACAATTGATTTCGCAGCCGGAAAAGCAATCAGGTTACGCAACTTCATTATTCAATTTACTTCAAAAATCGTTTCAGCACAAAAAATAAAATCAGCACACCAACAATTCCGCCGCCCAGCAACCAAATCATACTCATTCCTTCGGGATGAATCAGTTCGCGGGCTTTCATGATTTCTTTTTTCTCTTCGTTGAGCGGAATGATGCTTAAATTTTTAGCGAGCCATTGTGCCTCGGCCGAATAACTTGCGCCGCGCATATCGGTTACAAAATCGGTTGTTCCGGCTGCTGGAATTTTGCGGCTGTGGCTGCAGAGAATAACTTCCGGCGATCCGTATTTGAGATAAGTAGCGTAAATGGTCCAGCGCTCGCCGGGAGCAAAACTCATGGCGCAGCTGGATGAACAGTCGAACTGCACATCGCATTCGGCGTAGGCTTTTCCGCGAAAAAGCGAATCAATCATAAACCGCACTGTGCCTCTGCCCTCTTCTGTGCATGCCGAAACTGCTGTTACTTTTCCGCTGAAAATAAGTTCGTAGCCCTCAAGACTTTCTTTGCTCAGCGGTTTTAGTTCGGCGCATTTACAGGCTTGGGCGGTGTTGATACCGGCGAACAGTAAAAGCAGAATGACTGCAAGTGTTCTCATACTTCGAAAGTGTAAGCTGCAAAAAACTGAATGCTTTTCTCAATATCCACCGAAAGCACACGGTCGTATTCGAGTGCCGGAACGGCTGCGCGGTAATCGCTGTGCAGTTTTTCGAGCACTGTTGAGGTTTTTGCCGGGCGGCGGAATTCCATGGCCTGTGCGGCATTCATCAGTTCGATGGCCAGAATGCGCTGCACATTCAGCACCACGCGGCGGCATTTGGTTGCGGCATTGGCGCCCATGCTCACATGGTCTTCCTGTCCTGCCGAAGAAGGAATAGAATCAACCGAAGCCGGTGTACACAACTGTTTGTTTTGGCTGGCTATAGATGCTGCAGTGTATTGCGGAATCATCATGCCCGAATCTAAGCCGGGCTTGGCAACCAGAAACATCGGAAGTCCGCGCAGGCCGTGAATAAGCTGATAGGTGCGGCGCTCGGAAATAGAACCAAATTCGGAAAGCGCGATGGCCAGAAAATCAAGCGCAATCGCCAGCGGTTGTCCGTGAAAATTCCCGCCCGAAAGCACAAGGTTTTCATCCGGAAAAATTGTCGGATTATCGGTCACCGAATTCGCTTCGATGCCAAATACTTTTTCGCAATACGCAATTGCATCGCGCGAAGCCCCGTGTACCTGCGGCATGCAGCGGAATGCGTACGGATCCTGCACATGCGTTTTTGCGCGCGTAATGAGTTCGCTGCCTTCGAGAATGCGGCGGATGCGCGAAGCAGTGTGCATCTGTCCGGCATGCGGACGAATCGTATGCAGTTGTGGGAAAAACGGTTCCGGACGGCCATCAAAGCCTTCGAGCGAGAGCGCACCGATTACATCAGCCGCATCGGCAATTTGCTTTGCTTTAAGCAAACACCAAACGCCGTAGGCATTCATAAACTGCGTGCCGTTGAGCAGCGCCAGTCCTTCTTTCGATTGCAGCGCAACCGGTTGCCAGCCTTTTTCGTTCAGCACATCGGCAGCGGCGCGTTTTACACCGTTTACGCGCACCTCGCCGAGACCAAGCAGCGGCAAACACAGGTGCGCCAGCGGAGCCAGATCGCCCGAAGCACCGAGAGAGCCTTGTTCGTAAACAACAGGTAAAATATCGTGCGAAAAGAAATCGGCCAGCCGCTGCACAGTAATCAGCTGCACCCCCGAATTGCCGCGGGCTAACGCCTGTACTTTGAGCAGCAGCATGAGGCGCACAATTTCGTCGGGCACTTCATCGCCGGTGCCGCAGGCGTGCGACATGACCAAGTTCTGCTGCAATTGTCCGAGCTGATCTTCGGGAATGGTAATGTTGTATAACGCCCCGAAGCCTGTGTTGATGCCATAAACCGGTGCAGCGCCTTCGGTGTTTAAACTATCCAGCCATGCGCGGCCTTTGTTGATTGCTTCAACAGCAACCGGCGATAGTTGGATGCTTGAACCCGGTTGGAGCGCATGGTTGAGGTGCGAAAGTTCGAGTGTTTGCTGCGGGTCGATATGAAAGGTATGCGGCATAATTTTGATGGTTAGATTACAGCTAAATTATTCTTGTTCCGTAAGAATAATTTCATCGAATCTGTTGAATTAATTCATCAAGCGAAACTAATTCCTGCGTTCCGCTCTGCATGTTTTTAAGCATGATTTTTCCGGCAACACGTTCGTTTTCGCCGATCACAGCTACAAACGGAATTTTACGCGCATCGGCATATTTAAACTGCTTCTGAATTTTTGCAGCATCCGGATAAATCTCGGCAGCAAGTCCTGCGCGGCGCGCTTTGTGCAGCATTCGGAAAGCCTCATCGCCATCGGCTCCGCCGAAGTTCACGAACAAGAGCTGTGTGCTCATGGTCACATCTGCGGGATACGCATTCAGTTCATTCAGCACATCGTAAATCCGGTCAGCGCCAAACGAAATACCAACGCCCGACATATCTTTCAGCCCGAAAATTCCGGTGAGGTCATCGTATCGTCCGCCGCCGCAAATGCTGCTGCTCAGTGATCCCGCATTCGCTTTTACTTCAAAAATGGCGCCGGTGTAATAATTGAGTCCGCGCGCCAGCGTAATGTCGAGTTCGGCGGTTGCGGTTTGCAAACCGGCTTCGTTTAGTTTGCTGAAGATAAAATCAACTTCCTCGATGCCCTTTTGTCCTACTTCTGATTCGGCCAGCATCGTCCGCAGCAAATCGCGTTTGGCGGCATAATCGCCGGTAAACGCAATGAGCGGCTGCAGTTTTGCAATGGCTTCTGCCGAAACGCCGTTGGCTTCAAGCTCTTTGTTTACGCCGTCAACACCAATCTTATCGAGTTTATCGATGGCAACAGTAATCGTAACGATGCGTTCTTTCTCGCCAATTACTTCGGCAATGCCGCTGAGTATTTTTCGGTTGTTGATTTTAACGGTAACCGGCACACCGAAAGTGGTGAACACATCATCAATCATCTGTACCAGTTCCACTTCGTTTAGCAGCGAGTTGCTGCCGATTACATCAGCATCGCACTGATAGAACTCGCGGTAGCGGCCTTTCTGCGGTCTGTCGGCACGCCACACCGGCTGTATCTGGTAGCGGCGGAACGGGAAAGTGATATCGTTCTGATGCTGGACCACGTAGCGTGCAAAGGGCACGGTAAGATCGTAGCGCAGGGCTTTTTCGGTAAGCACGGCAGTGTTGGTATTCTGCTCGAGCGTGCGTTCAAATGCTTCACGCATTTTAGCCTTTTTGGCTTCGTCTTTGGTATCGTGCGGGCGCGAGTTCAGGATTTTGAACAGGAGCTGATCGCCTTCATCGCCGTATTTTCCGGTGAGGGTTTCGATGTTTTCCATGGCCGGTGTTTCGATCGGCAGGTAGCCGTAGCGGCGAAACACATTGCGGATGGTATCAAAAATGAAGTTGCGGCGCACCATCTCCTGCGGGGAGAAATCGCGTGTGCCGGAAGGAATGGAAGGTTTGTTGGCGGCCATATTGAGATTCAAAAACGGCCTCGAAGGTACGAAGTTTCCGAGCAATCAGGGTGCTTTATACCCGCGCAGTTCCAGCTTGTAATAATTCCCTTGCCCGCCGTTTCGGATGTGCTGCACAATGCCGAGGCGGGGCACAAACCATTCTTCTACAGTAGCATACCGGTAAGGGTTTGCGCCGGGCTGATCGGGACGCGCGGCTATAATTTCGCAGGTAATTTTGCGGGCGGCAATTTTTCCGATGCTGCCCAGATCAAGCGTGTCCACCGCCCCGGCTTTGCGGTGAATGATTTTGTAGAAGGTGCGGCTTATGCCGTCGGGCCCCTGAAGTGTGGTGTTGAATGCGGCATCGGGAAGCGTGTCGCCGGTTTGCAGCTGAAACGGATAGTAGAGCCACGTCAGGCCGTTATCGGGCAAATTGTTTTCGGGGGCTTTAGTGAGATCCGGAATCCATTGCCGCGCATCCACATACAACCCGGCTGAGTCGGACGAAAAATACTGCCGGGTTGTGCCATAAAGCACGCGGTAGTCATTCATATACTCCGCTTTGGCAACCGAAACGCGGGTGTTCAGAAAACTGCGTACAGCCTGAATTTCTACATTTACATAACCGGTAAGCCGCCCGGAAGCATCAAAACGGCTGTAGGTAAACTTTGCATCTTTCTGTGAATGCAAAGGATCTGTTTTGGGCGCACCCGAAAACGAACTCAGCACAATCAACACTATAATTCCGGAAATGATCTTTTGCATCGTGTAAAAATACAAAACACGCCGCACGGGATCGTTGCGGCGTGTTACTTTATGCAGGGGATTGCTGTTACTGTCCTTTTTTGATGCTGGTGATTTCTGAATGACTTTCGAGTTTATCGCCTTTGTAGCTTTCTGAATATACAGTTCCGATTTTCGGGGTAAACCACTCTATGCTGTGACGCGGTTTAATGGGCATTTTGCCAAAAGCCATGACCATTTCGAAATCAATATCGTATTCTATTTTCCAGCAATCATAAGCCCCGGCCTTGGTTGTTTTGTTTTCTTTGGCAATCACTTTCCGGTTGATCATTTTAACGGTCATTGTCGAAAATACAGTGCCGTTGTTCTTAG
>CALRTD020000137.1:0-9361 GCA_943371015.1 Synechococcus sp. UW140
CTTTTTCCCAAAAGGCTAAACAAGCGTTTTACTTCGCTTGTTTAGCCTTTTGTATTTACAAACAATCCTTATCTATGTCTTTAGCCAAAGTCGATATTGCCTTTGATGGTGATGAAACCGATGATCATCACTACTCCGCTTCAACCGAAACTCCTCTTCACAAAGATGCTTTTCTGATTGATGACGAATTAAAAATTGAACTGATTGAGAAAAACTTTCGTGAAATCATGCACGTTCTCGGGCTTGATCTCACCGACGACAGTCTGAAAGGTACCCCTAAACGGGTAGCCAAGATGTTTGTGAAAGAAGTTTTTTCGGGATTAAATCCAGCCAATAAGCCCGATGTTAAGCTCTTCAGCAACAAGTATGCTTACGGCGAAATGCTCGTAGAAAAAGACATTACCCTCTTTTCATTCTGCGAACATCATTTCGTGCCAATTATTGGTAAAGCGCATGTTGCTTACATCCCAAAAGACAATGTAGTCGGGCTTTCTAAGCTCAATCGCATCGTACAGTATTATGCGAAACGCCCGCAAGTTCAGGAGCGGCTTACTGTACAGATTGCAAACGATCTCCGCGAACTTCTCGGAACCGATGATGTAGCAGTGATTATTGATGCAAAACATCTCTGCGTTGCTGCCAGAGGCGTTGAAGATGTTAATAGTTCAACTGTTACTGCCAGCTACAATGGCCGTTTCCGCTCAGAACAAACCCGAAGCGAATTACTCAGATACGTTAGCGGAGTATGAGCAACCGAAACATACTGATCGCAGGAGCTACATCGGGTATCGGGCTGGAATTGAGCAAACTTCTTTCGGCTGATAACGACACTGTTCACTCCTTCTCTCGAAGCGCAACGCATCCTGATTCTGCTGTTCAGCACACCAGCATTGATCTTTCAATGGTGGCCCCCGAATCCAATCAGCTTCCGGAAACAATCAACGGATTAGTCTATTGTCCGGGCAGTATAAACCTGAAACCCTTTCACCGCATTTCGGCTGATGAATGGTTGCAGGAACTGAATGTTAATCTGCTTGGCGCTGTTCGCTTGCTTCAGGCTGCACACACGGGTTTAAAAAAATCGGGATCGGCTTCAGTGGTTTTGTTCAGCACTGTGGCGGTGCAAACCGGAATGCCGTTTCATGCTTCTGTTAGTGCCTCAAAAGCTGCAGTGGAAGGACTAGCACGCTCACTCGCAGCCGAATGGGCTCCGGGCATTCGTGTAAACGTTATTGCTCCTTCGCTCACTGATACTCCGCTGGCCGCCAAACTGCTGAGCTCGCCCGAAAAACGTGATGCAGGTGCTTTACGCCATCCGCTGCGCCGAATTGGAACTGCTGCCGAAATTGCAGCTACGGCCAAATTTCTGCTCAGTGATGATGCTTCATGGATTACAGGACAAGTGATTCATTCAGACGGAGGAATGTCATCGCTCCGACTTTTATAAGATGCACCGCAAACCACATCTCCCGCAAAAAATCTGCGTCGTATGCAGCAGACCTTTTGCATGGCGAAAGAAATGGGAGAAAGTTTGGGACGACGTAAAATACTGCAGTGAACGCTGCCGGAAAATGAAACCAAAAACAATGTGATGATGGTATGAAGAACGAAAAAATGATTGTTTGGTTCAGAAATGATCTTCGGATTCACGATCATGCACCTTTATGCTTTGCAGCCGAAAAGTCGGTAAGTATTTTACCAGTATACATTCTCGACGAGCGACAATTCGGAAGTTCTCCGTTCGGTTTCTCGAGAGCTGGCAGCCATCGCCTTCGTTTTCTACGGGAAAGTGTTATGGCTTTGCGCGAAAAGCTCCGCAGCATCGGCAGCGAATTAATTATCAGAACGGGAAATCCTGAACATCTTCTGCCTGAACTTGCGGCTGAATTCGGTGCTACCCGCATTCTTTATCATGAAGAAGCTGCTTCTGAGGAACGCGGAGTTGAAAAGCGGCTGCAGGAAAATTTATTGAAAAAGCACATTGCCTGGGATACCTGGTGGGCTGCAACACTAACGCCTAAAGAAGATCTTCCGTTTCCGGTGATGCACCTTCCACAGGTGTTTACACGCTTCCGAACTCAGGTCGAAAAACACATTGTTTTTCCGGAACCCATACCCGCACCCAATCACCTGAATACATCTGAAATAACTGATTGCGGCGAATGGCCTGAAGAATACAGCAGCAATGAATTGCCTGACAGCAGAAGCGCATTCCCGTTTAAAGGTGGTGAAGATGAAGCCCTGAAACGTCTTGAACATTATTTCTGGGATGGCGATCATCTGCGGAATTATGAAGACACCCGAAACGGATTAATTGGTACTGATTTTTCTTCAAAATTTTCGCCGTGGCTGGCGCTGGGTTGTATTTCTCCGCGATATATACACTACGAAACCAAGCGCTATGAGGTAAAACGTATTCGCAACAAATCAACATATTGGTTAATATTTGAATTGTTATGGCGCGATTTTTTCCGTTTTACTGCTATTAAATCCGGCAACAAATTGTTTCTGCTCCATGGCATTACCATGAAAGATGCCTCCGATCATTTCGATCAGCAGTTGTTTGATGCGTGGACAAACGGAGAAACAGGTTTTCCGTTTATAGATGCCTGCATGCGCGAACTGAAACTAACCGGCTATATCTCCAACAGAGCCCGGCAGAATGCCGCCAGTTTCTTTGTTCATGATCTCGGTCTCGACTGGCGGGCAGGTGCTGCATGGTTTGAATCGCAACTGATCGACTATGATCCTTGCAGCAACTGGGGAAACTGGGCCTATATTGCCGGCGTTGGTAACGATCCGCGCAGCAACAGGTATTTCAACATTCCGGGACAGAGCGAGCGCTATGATCACAACGGTGATTACATAAAACTCTGGTGTCCGGAATTACAGCATATACCCGCCCGCTACCTTCACCACTTTCACGAATACTCGTCGGAATTCCTTTGTAATCTGGGCATCACAATAAATACTGATTATTCGGCACCGGTAATTACTCCTGCATATCACAATAAAAATAAAATCACGCCTCAACACAGCTAACTGAAATGGCCACCTACGCTCTTGATCGCACGCAAAAACTACCTATTTCTCTGCAACAAGCATGGAATTTTTTCTCTTCACCTAAAAATCTCAAAGAAATTACTCCGCCCGAAATGGGTTTTGATATCACATCAGGAAACGGCGATGAAAAAACTCATTCCGGTCAAATAATTACCTATACAGTAAGACCCGTATTAGGTATTCCGATGTATTGGATGACGGAAATCAAAAACGTTCAGGAACCTGATTTTTTTATCGATGAACAACGTCAAGGTCCCTACTCGCTTTGGCACCACAAACACTATTTCCGTGAAATAGAAGGTGGAATTGAAATGCGTGATTTGGTACATTATAAATTACCATTAGGCCCGTTGGGCACAATTGCACATTGGTTGTTTGTGCGAAAAAAACTGGAATCTATTTTCGATTATCGCACTACCAAACTCGAAAAAATATTCGGTAAATATGAAGATACTGTCGCCAGATCAAATTGACCGGATAATAGAAATGGCGTGGGAAGACCGTACGCCATTTGATGTTATTGAGCACCAGTTCGGACTTACGCCCGGCGAAGTTATTGACCTGATGAGAAGAGAAATGAAACCCTCTTCATTTAAACGCTGGCGCAAACGCACTGACGGCCGCTCTACGAAGCATTCTTCAAAAGCTGAATCTGCTCAAGGTACTCGCTTCAAATGCAGCCGTCAGCGAAGTATTTCATCAAACAGAATTACATAGCAATGTCAGGTTTCCAAACACTTCGCTTACTTCTTGGCGATCAACTCAACGAAAATCACAGTTGGTTTGCTTCCACTGATGCAAATGTTGTGTTTGTGATGATGGAGATGCGTCAGGAAACAGATTATACAACGCATCACATCCAAAAAGTAATTGCTTTCTTTTCAGCGATGCGGGCTTTTTCTGAAAAAATGAAAAGCCGCGGACATCAGTTTATTTATCTCAAAATAAATGATCCCGACAACAAACAAGAGCTTTCCGAAAATCTCAATCAACTCATCAGCAAATTAAAAATTACGTATTTCGAATATCAGTTACCTGACGAATACCGCTTAGATCAACAACTCGACGATTTCTGCAAAAAGTCTGGTGTAAAAACCAAAGCATACGATACAGAACACTTCATTACCACCCGCTTTGAACTCCGGAATCATTTCGCAGGTAAAAAAATATACCTGATGGAATCGTTCTATCGGATGATCCGAAAAAAAACAGGCTACCTCATGGAAAACGGAGAGCCTGCAACCGGAAAATGGAATTACGATCACGACAACAGAAGCGGCTATACTGCGGGAGTTAAAAAAATCGAACCGCTTGATTTTTCTCACAATCACTCAAAACTTCACGCAGAAATTAAGGCTGCTGGCATTAAAACTATAGGAACAGTAAACGAAAAATCAGTTGAGTGGCCTGTAAATCGTGAGGAATCGCTTAAGCTGTTTGACTACTTTTGCGACCGGCTTCTGCCGCAGTTCGGGATGTGGCAGGATATGATGAGCACATCCAACCGCACACTTTATCATTCACGGATTTCTTTTGCGTTAAATGCCAAGCTCATCAGCCCGGCAGAAGTTTGTGAACAGGCAATTGCCGCCTGGAATAAACGACCGGATGAAATTTCAATTGCACAGACAGAAGGCTTTGTAAGGCAGATAATTGGATGGCGGGAATACATGCGCGGCATCTATTGGGATAAGATGCCTGAGTTTTCAAAACTGAATTACTTTGGGCATGAAACTCCCCTGCCCGGCTGGTACTGGAGCGGTAACACAAAAATGAATTGCCTGAAACAAGCCATCAATCAATCGCTCGAAACCGCTTATGCGCATCATATTCAGCGATTGATGGTTACCGGAAATTTCGCTTTGCTGGCCGGCATTCACCCTGATGAAATTGATGCCTGGTATCTGGGGATTTACATTGATGCGATTGAATGGGTTGAAATTACGAACACAAGAGGCATGAGTCAGTTTGCCGATGGCGGCATTGTAGGCTCAAAGCCTTATGTTTCCTCAGCCAATTACATCGACAAGATGAGCGACTACTGCAAATCTTGTGCTTACGACAGGAAGAAAAAGTATGGTCAGTATGCCTGTCCGTTCAATAGTTTGTACTGGCATTTTTATAATCGCAACAGAAGCCTTCTCGAAAAAAATCCGCGCATCGGAATGATGTACAGAACCTGGGAAAAAATGCAGCCCGGCGAAAAGAAAAAAATTCTGGATCAGGCTGATTTGTATTTGAAGCAGATTGAGAAGTTATAGCAGCCTCTCGATTTATGAAACAATAAAATTGCCAACAGAATAATTTTATTTTCTGTGAAGGAGATCATGAACCGAAATGAAATGATCTCATTTTCAACAAAAATTCACTATCAGCTATCGGATATTTTCCACTTAAAACAACATCAAATGTACATTTGGGGCAGGCTGCTGTTGGTTCACCTCCGTTAGGCTCATCGATCCACTCCCGAATTTCTAAAGACTTACTTATGTCCAGGCAATTAAAGCAACCGCAATATTCAAATGCTAAAATTTCAGATTTGTTATTCATTACACCTTTAGAACATTCTTCAAGAAATTTTTCAGGATAAATGGACATAACTAGCGTATAAAACTATAAGTTAGGCATGCCGGGTTCTAGCAGCCTGTCGATTTGCGAAACAAAACGCTCAATCATCAACTGCGTTAATCGTTTCGAGACATCTGATTTATGCTCGTTCACAAACTGAGCTTCTGCGGCTGTCATTAGTCCGTAAACAGCACCGGTTATTTCAGCTCTGAAAAGTTTATCGAATTTTACTGCGTGGTCAATAAACTGCTTTTGAGCTTCGGGCCTTAGTGCTCCAAAGTTGTTTTGTTTTTTGCTGATGTATTCTTTCATCCGCAGCAGCAACCACTCGTTCTGAAATTTCAGCAGCGGGCGCAGTGTTTTTCCTTGAAATAACTCGGCTGGCAATGCTTTTTCAGCATCAAATTCAACTGGAGGGCGAAGCGACAGCAATGCTTCATCACGCAAAATATTACGAACAGACATTTTACAAAAGTACAATACTGTGCTGCAACTTTCTATTTTTGAGGTATGATAAAAGCCATACTTGTTGACGATTCGGCAGATGCCCGGCAGGCATTGCGGGCTGACCTTAACCGCTGGTGCCCGCAGGTGCAGATTGCCGGCGAAGCCGGAAGCATGAACGAAGGTCTGCAACTGCTGCGTTCCACAACTTGTGATGTGGTTTTTCTCGATATACAGCTTGGCGACGGCGACGGGTTTCAGTTGCTTGAGCAATTAGGTACAACTTCGGCACAAATCATTTTCACAACCGGACTCGATAATTTTGGCATCCGTGCTATAAAATTCAGCGCACTTGATTACCTGCTGAAACCGGTTGATCCCGATGAACTTGTGGCTGCAGTTCAGAAGCTGGAAACACGCAAGCCTCCGGCTGCCGAAAACATCAAACTATTTACCGAACAATACCGGCAGCCGGCACAAAATTTACGCCGCATTGCACTCAACAGTGCCGACCGGGTGCATGTTGTTCACATTTCAGACATTATTCGCTGCGAATCAGACCGGAACTATACCACATTTTACCTGAAAGATGCAAAGCCCATTGTGGTAACACGGACACTTAAAGAATACGAAGATATGCTCGAACCCTCGGGGTTTGTGCGCGTGCATCACTCGCACCTGATCAATCTCGAACACCTGAAAACATTCATGAAAAACGACGGCGGTTATGCCGTTATGACCGATGGTTCGAACGTTCCGGTTTCGGTTCGTAAAAAAGAAGATTTACTGAAAGCGTTAGGACTTTCCTGAGCTTACAGCTATCATTCATTTTTCTGCACCTGCACAAAATACACTGCATTTAATCGAACCGTAGAATTGATTGCGGGCTGAGCATGTAGCTTGCAGCATGTTTCGGATTGGCAGAACAGGAATGTATTTTTTCGCAATAATAGTTGCCGGCAGTTTTGCTCTTGCAGCGGCTCAGTTGTCGTTTTCGGAAACTATAAATCGTCAGCCTCCGGTTTTCATTCCCATTGTTAATACAGTTGTTCACACCAGTTCATCAGCACTGCTTTTTAGTAAACTGAAAAGCAATTCGGGTACTCAGCGCATTCTTATTTTCAGCGATTATTCGCAATCAAAACTTGCTGAAAATAGTACGGCTCTGCTGCGCTGCAAAGTAAAAGATCCGCGTTTGTTTACCGATTGGAAATGGAGTCAAAACTGGCAGCGCCTGAGCAACACAGCCAACGGAAGCTGCCTTATTTTTAAGCGCCCCGGAAAACTGGTAACTCCCGAAAAAAACACAACAGCTCAGGATTATTACGAGGGCTGGGTAAGCTGCCGGTCAACACCCGGAACAAAGCTGCGCCTGATCTGTAAAGCCATATCTGATGATTTGGTAATTCTGAAAAGCAGCAAGCATGTAATTTCAGAACATACTGCTGAATCCGGAAAATGGGTAGCACTTGAATGGAATGCGGAAGAAACAGTTCAGCTTACTTTCAGAAGCAGCACCAGCCCCGAAATTGGTGTACTTGCCGCAGAGCCGGAAAACGGATTCAGTATCTGGCAGCTTCCTGCACCCGACTGCGCAAATCATTCGATGCGCGAACAAGCGGCTCTACTTCAACCGCATATCATTGTACTTATTGCTGCTGCTGATAACGCTGAAACACTCGGCAGCACTGTCAGAAAACTCTTCCCCGAAATCCCCATATTGGTTTGCTGTGAGGAAGTAAATAATAGTTCTGCTGCTGCAACACTCCGTAAATTCAGCACCTCGGATATGGCGTTGCTGCTCTGCGCTAAAAATCAAAATGAAACTTACCGGGCCGCCTTCCTAACAAGGCAAATCGAACAGCTTGCCGGTATTTAACCTCTTCGGTTTTGCATTCTGCGCGGGTTGTTGGGTGCAATGCAATAACGAAATGCTGGCAAGTAAAAACAAACCGGCTGTCTCAGCTTTATTTGCAGAGACAGCCGGTTTTGTCTATCCGTTTAACAACCTACAACCGCGGAGTACCTGCTTTGGGAGCAGGAGCTTCCTGCTTGGGAGCAGCAGGTGTTTCTCCGGCTTTGGGTGTTGTACTTTCTCCGCCGCGGGGCGTTGTCGTTGACGGAGTTGTAGTAGTTGTCGTTTTCGGTTTTTCTGTTGTAGTAGTTGTGGTTGTTTTCGGCTTCACAGTGGTAGTTTTCGGCTTCGATGTATTTTTAGAATCACCGGAAGATGATCCTGAACCACCGGAATTACGGCTCTGTGCAGTAAATGTTACTGTCAGCTCTTTCTCTGCATAACCAACACTGTTCTGGATGCGAACATTAATCGTATTTACACCACTGTTGAGGTTTGCTGTAAACGTAAGTGTGTTGGTTGAAGCAACATAATTAAAGCTGCTGGCGGTTACACCATTTACTTTTACAGTAATCTGCGATGAACTGGTAATACCAAGTGTGCGCATGGTTACATCATAAGACTGATCAGAGGTAGTAGCTGTAAGCGAACCGGGTGTTACCAACTGAATTACAGGATCAGAAGCCGGAACAGACCGCGGACGACCGGCATCACCATTGCCCGGAGCAGGAGCTGTGTAATTAATAGTTGTGCTCTTGCTGTCAGAACCGTTGGCATTCGCCGCTGTAATGGTGTAGGTATTTGCTCCGTTATTCAGATTATCGGTAAACGTAAGCGTGGTTCCGCTGTAATTGAAATTTACAGTGGTATTGTTACTGCGCTTTACCGTTATTTCTGAAGCCGACTGCACATACTGAACTGTTGCTACCACTGTAGTGGATGCAGATGCTGAATTTGAAGGACTGCTTGCAGGTGTGGTAATAGTTACACGCGGTCCGCGCGGAGGTGCTTGCTTGAAAACTACAGAAGCATTGTCTGAAGCATTACCGCCGGCATTTGATGCACGCACTTCAAAATTTGTAGTGCCCGGATTCAGCGTGGTTGAATAGGTCAACACTTTTGAACTCATGTTGTAGTTGAATCCGCTAACCTGTGCATTGTTCACAAGAACTGTAATCTCAGCAGCACTGCCCACATTCAACACAGTTGCAGTAAAGGTGTATGCTGCAGTGGTTGAAGTATAGGGCGAACTGGCAGGATTGGTAATGTTCACCGCCGGAGCAATCGGATGATACATTATGGTCATTTGCTCAGAATCAGTGCCGGCTGTATTCGTACCGGTTACTACACAACTGATATTTTGTCCCATGTTAATGGTAACCGGGAACGTTACTGTTGCATTCGTACCATTTACCGTGAAACCAAAATTAG